>NZ_CP115160.1:300000-395000 GCF_027594545.1 Algoriphagus sp. TR-M9
TATGAATATCTAGGATAGGATAACCACAGTGGGCACAGAGGTTTACGCAGAGAACGCAATCGATGTGTCTTTGTAGAAACTAGATTTGATAAGCCGAAAAATAAGGGAAATAGGACTACTGAAGCCCGTATATAAATGTAACCTTAATTAGAAGTAAAAAGACAAAAGCATTATAGGATTAGATCAACAATAGAATTGAGGCCACTTCGGTCATCTGTACTAAGCGTAATCGAGGTTTCGGTCATCTGACACAGTGAGGAAAGGCGTTTTTTCTCAATGGCTTCAATGAAAATAAAAACAATACAAACCATGCAAGACGACAATCAAAATAAAAAAGCAGACCAGCAGATCAATGTAGAGCTTTCTGAAGAAGTAGCTGAGGGGGTTTATTCCAATTTAGCGATGATCGCACATTCCAATTCTGAATTTGTGATTGACTTCATTCGCTTGATGCCTGGCGTGCCCAAAGCTAAAGTAAAGTCTAGGATTATTGTAACCCCAGACCATGCCAAGCGGCTGCTTTCAGCATTGAAAGACAATATCGAGAAATACGAGGCTGCATTCGGTAAGATCAATCAGTCAGGAGGAGCGCCACAGTTTCCGATTAGTTTCGGTACGCCGGGGGAGGCTTAGAATTGGATTGTTTTCTAACAGATATTTAAAACCTAGGCCAAGCTAAAGGCCTGGGTTTTTTTAATGTCTTTTTTAACCTCTGTGGACGCAGAGTTTTTCACAGAGAGCACAGCCTAAATTCGTTTGTTCTGCTTTTCGTGAAGCTGGAATACGCTATTTATTTTACTTTTATCGCCTCCGTGAGTGTCTCACTCGCGGAAAATCGATAATTTGAATCCGATTGGGGTGAAGCATTATTCCCAGGAAGATATTCTGGAGTGTAAATTTCTCCACCAAGGTTTGTGTCCGCACAGACCTTTATTTTTCTAGCAGTTTTAGGATGTTTTGTATGATTCCTTGTATTTGGATTTCCTTAAATCTCAAAATTACCCTGTAATTGTATCTAATGATCTCTTTTTTATTTTCTGAGGAGACCCTAACTATAATTCAATATTTTACGAAATTCATCTCTAGGGCAACATTCCGGGCTCATTTTTTTTCCATTAAATTCACAGTACAACTATTTTTTAATAGTAGAAATACTCCGTTCGACTTATTTGTTGGAATCCAAAATAAGGATCAAATGCTTTGTTTTCCACAATCCTTCCATTTTCATCATAGAAATATTGAAATGCGTCTTGGCGACTTTCAGAAATTGTTCCTCGAACTCCTGATTCCTTTGCCACAAGAAGGCTATCATGATATCGATATACTAAATAATCTATTTTGAATTCTTCCTGACCCGCGGCAGATTTCCACTCGCGAATAATGTTTCCAAGGGAATCGTATTCATAAATCATCAATTCCACACCGTTTTCAAAAGGATATTCAATTTGGGACAGCAAGTTTTGTGAATTATATCTGTATTGTGCCTGAAGGCTTCTTTCCATATTAATACTTGAATGGAAAATTTTATCAATTCGATTTCCAGAAAGATATTCATATTCTTTGGTAGACTGCCAAATAGGTTTACCATTTTCGTAATTAAAGAAATGAGAAGTTTCCAGATTATCTCCTGAAAAATAGTTAAGTCCTATTCCAACTGTATCCTGATTCTTATCCCTTAAAATTATTAGCGTAATATTGCCAATTTCAGGATATAGCATTTCTCTAGAGATATCAACCTGATCAGAATCCCCTATGTAAACTATTGTTTTATTTAATGTCCCCTTTGGTTGATTCATTGGCATTACTAACACTTGATTAAGTTCCTCTTCTAATGTAATTGGAAGAGAGTTTTCTCTTTCGATGACCTCACAGCCTACAAGGCCAAAGATTGCAAAAAATAAAATTGCTTTAGTTTTCATATTTTCTACAAGTTTTATTCTAAATATAAGAACCAGATTTCAAACACTTAATTTGTG
The DNA here is from genome assembly GCF_027594545.1 of Algoriphagus sp. TR-M9. NCBI lineage: Bacteria > Pseudomonadati > Bacteroidota > Cytophagia > Cytophagales > Cyclobacteriaceae > Algoriphagus > Algoriphagus halophytocola. Next base: position 301,977 of record NZ_CP115160.1, read on the forward strand.
AAAAAGTATTTCATTTTCCTCATTTTTATTTATTTCACTTTTCAGCTAGAGGATGTAACCGGTCAAGCTAAAGTGGAAAAAGTTGATCCTTCCAAAATTCCAGCTAAAATCTCTTCCTTCAAATCCCCTTTCGTTCCTGAATTCCCGGATAAAGATGAATTTCTAACAGAGTTATTTTTGGGTCTTCAAGACCAAAAATCAATTGATGAGCCAATTAATATTGGTAAAAGCTTAGTTTTTAAAAAGGATTTCGAAACTATTCCATTGACAAAACGTGAAGGAAAAATTTTTAGAGAAATAGAGATATCCTCTCCCAACTCAAATACTATGAGTGTAAATTTTAGTCATATAGAACTTTCAAAGAGTGGAGAGCTTTTCATAATTAATGATGAGGAATCCTATATTTTGGGGCCAATAATTTCTGAAGACGTCAATAGAATAAAGAATTTTGATCCAGGATTTATTCCAGGAGACGAGATTAGAATTTTATTGGTTGAGAATGAAAATGAGGGGTCTATTAGCAAAGTTGAAATTTCAAACATCGGTCACATAATTTATGACTTTTTTGGCGTACAAAAATTCGAAACATCAAAAATCGAGGGAACTAATTGTACTGGCTTTGGGTGTTCCGCCTCATGTTTACAGAATATTGCCTGTTTCACCAACATGAATTTAGAATCTAAAGCTGTTGCTCTAATTTCTTACACTGATAACTCTGACCCAAATTTTCCAGGAATGGTAAGCTTAAGAGGTACTGGATATTTGGTCAATAATGGGGCACAAAATAAAAGAGCATTATTTTTGGCAATGATTCATGGAATTGGTGGTTATATGGTTCCAGATTTAAAATTTATTTTTCATTACAAGAGCCCTCAGTGTACTCCTACAACAACTGGATCGCAGATGTATTTTGTGCAAGGTGCTACTCAACTTGGACTTGATGCGTCTAATGATTTAAGGTTTCTAGAATTATCTACTAATCCAGGAACTACCAGCGTTTTTACCAACAATCCCGTGTCTTATTTAGGATGGAGTATAATTAATGAAACAATCCCGACAATTTCCGGGATTCACCATCCCCTAGGCGATGTCCAGAAGTACATGTCAGGTGGCCCGACAACACCTTTCCAGTTAGTTGAGCCAGGTGTCAATTATGGAGTATGGAGGTATAAAGTATCAAATGGATTTCCAGAGACAATTAGCTCAGGGAGCCCTACCTTAAACCAACAAAAAAGAGTAATTGGATCGCTATATGGTGCAGAATCTCCTCTCAATTGTTCAAATTTTACAACTTATAACGTTTATTCTGTCAGACTTAGTAGGTCATGGTCACTTTTGTGTCAGTATTTAGACCCGAATAATGAAGGTATTGTTGCAATTAATACGATAACCAGTACACCCGGAAGTAAAATTTTCCCTTCTGTTAATGGCCCTAATCTGGTTTGTAGCAGTTCAACTTTTACTTTGCAAAATGCACCTATAGATTTGTCAACAAGCTGGTCAATTATTCAGGGGGCTTCACTTTTATCTTCTCCCTCCTCAGGAACTGGCAAAAGCGCATTAGTATCTACTCTTAATTCACTTGTGTCGGGAGAGGTGAAAATTCGATTTTCGATTTCTGGATTGTGTACTAGTAAAACGTATGATAAGGTTTTCTGGGTGGGCAAACCTGCCACCCCGATCATTCATACGCTGGATGTACACATGGATTTTCCACCGAACAGATTTACGATATATATGAACCCCCCCGTTATTCATGGAGTCACCTCCTATAACTGGTATCTGGATGGAGTGATGCAGAGTTCCCACAGTTCATCTGCTACCTTTAACAGAAGAAGTCCCTATTGCGGAAGAACCTATTATGTAGAAGTGGAAGCAATCAATGCTTGTGGTACCTCGGTGAAAGGCTATTATTATGTAAGTGAACCTTCCTGTTTTACAGGGTATAGCCTGAGAATCTCACCGAATCCGGCTACCTCCGAAGTGGAAATCGCCGTGTTGGGAAGTCCAACTGATTACGGGGACAAGGAGTTGGTTCAGCAGAAAGTGATCGTGGAGCAATCAGGTGAGCTTGTAATATATGACCGCCTCGGTAATCAGATGCATTCGCAGCAGATGAAATCGGGAAAGGTCACGATTGATGTCCAGCATCTCAAGCCGGGCACCTATGTGGTGAAGTATTTTTCCAATGAAGGTGCGGTAGAAGGTAAATTGCTTAAGCCTTAATCCATTCCTCTTCTAAAAGGAGAATACAGTCAAATCCCCCAGTATTTAAAAAGTACTGGGGGATTGTCTTTTAGTATGCTATCTATACTTTTATTTGACTTGCATTCTGGATAGCCAGCACGGGATGTTGAAGGCTAACAAAAATATAACTGCTTAGTTTTGTTACTCTTATTACTTTGATTACCTTTGCAGTCCAAAATTTAACAGTTTACAGGAAAACTAAATTTTATCAGTTAATGCCTACTATTCAACAGTTAGTAAGAAAAGGTAGAACTACACTGGAAACCAAATCAAAATCAAGAGCTTTGGATGCATGTCCTCAGCGAAGAGGAGTTTGTACCAGAGTATATACTACCACCCCGAAGAAGCCTAACTCAGCAATGAGAAAAGTGGCCAGGGTGAGATTGACAAATGGAAAAGAAGTGAATGCTTACATTCCAGGTGAAGGTCATAATCTACAAGAGCACTCTATCGTCTTGATCAGAGGTGGTCGTGTGAAAGATCTTCCGGGTGTGAGATATCACATCATCCGAGGTGCACTAGATACCGCAGGAGTAAAAGACCGTAAACAAGGTCGCTCTAAGTATGGTGCTAAAAGGCCGAAAGCGGCAAAGAAATAATACTTTATAACATTTAGAAAAAATGAGAAAAGCGAAACCAAAGAAGAGATATATTCTTCCTGATCCCAAGTTCAACGATACCTTGGTGACCAAGTTTGTGAACTGTCTTATGGTAGATGGGAAGAAGAGTATTGCTTACAGAATTTTCTACGATGCAGTAGAAAAAGTTGAGGAAAAAGTAGGTGAGAATGGTCTTGAAGTTTGGAAAAAAGCGCTTAACAATATTGCTCCATCCGTAGAGGTGAAGAGTCGTAGAGTTGGTGGTGCTACGTTCCAGGTTCCAATGGAAGTTCGTCCGGAAAGAAAATTGTCTCTAGGTATCAAGTGGATGATCACTTACGCCAGAAGAAGAGGTGAGAAGACTATGATGGATAGACTTGCAGGTGAGATCATCGCTGCTAGCAAAGGTGAAGGTGCCGGCGTAAAGAAGAAAGATGATACCCACAGAATGGCCGAGGCAAACAAAGCATTCTCCCACTTTAGATTTTAATTAGGATGGCAAGAGACTTAAAATACACCAGAAACATCGGTATCGCCGCTCATATCGATGCTGGTAAGACTACAACTACTGAGCGTATCCTTTTTTATTCCGGAGTTTCCCATAAAATAGGGGAGGTGCACGATGGTGCAGCCACTATGGACTGGATGGCACAGGAGCAAGAGCGTGGGATCACCATTACCTCTGCTGCTACCACAGTTTTCTGGAACTACCGCGATCAGAAATATCAAATTAACATCATCGATACTCCGGGTCACGTGGACTTTACCGTAGAGGTAAACCGTTCCCTAAGAGTATTGGATGGTTTAGTTTTCCTATTCAGTGCTGTGGATGGTGTTGAGCCACAGTCTGAGACTAACTGGCGATTAGCTGATAATTATAAAGTAGCCCGTATCGGATTCGTTAACAAAATGGACCGTGCCGGCGCTAACTTCCTGGAAGTTTGTAAGCAGGTGAAGGAAATGCTGGGTAGCTATGCGGTACCATTGCAGCTTCCTATCGGTGCTGAAGACAGATTCCGTGGAGTGGTTGATTTGATCAATAACCGCGCGATCGTATGGAACGAGGAAGACTTCGGGATGACCTTCTCAGAAGTGCCTATTCCAGAAGACATGGAAGATGATGTAGCGCAGTGGAGAGAGCACTTGCTTGAAGCTGTAGCAGACTACGATGAATCATTGATGGAGAAATTCTTCGATGATCCGGAGTCTATCTCTGAAGAAGAGATTTTGACTGCTTTGAGAAAAGCAGTGATTGACATGAAGATCGTACCAATGGTATGTGGATCCTCATTCAAAAACAAAGGGGTGCAGACCATGCTTGACCTCGTGATGGAATTGCTTCCTTCTCCTATGGACAAGGACGATATCATTGCTACGGCTCTAGATGATGAAGATCAAAAAGTGGCTATCTCTCCAAATGAGGACGAGCCATTCGCAGGTCTTGCGTTTAAGATTGCCACTGACCCATTCGTAGGTAGACTTTGTTTCGTGAGAGCCTATTCCGGAAGACTGGACTCTGGTTCTTATGTATTCAACAGCCGATCTGGCAATAAAGAGCGTATCTCCAGAGTATTCCAAATGCATGCCAATAAGCAAAACCAAATCGATGCCCTAAGAGCAGGAGATATTGGAGCTGTGGTAGGCTTTAAGGATATCAAGACAGGAGATACCCTTTGTAGCGAAAGCCGCAAAGTAGTATTGGAATCTATGATCTTCCCTGAGCCTGTGATTGGATACGCTATTGAGCCAAAGACTCAAGCAGACGTAGACAAACTGGGTATGGCAATCGCCAAACTTATTGAAGAAGATCCTACACTTCAGGTGAATACTGACCACGAAACAGGACAGACTATCTTGAGAGGTATGGGTGAGCTTCACTTGGATATCATCATTGACCGTCTGAAGAGAGAGTTCAAGGTTGAAATCAACCAAGGTGCTCCTCAGGTTGCTTATAAGGAAGCATTGTTTGGCTCTGTAGAGCACAAAGAAGTTTACAAAAAGCAGACAGGTGGTAAAGGTAAATTTGCAGATATCGTATTTGAAATCGGACCGAAAGAAGCAGATCCAGAGACTGGAGAAATCAAGCCAGGACTTGAATTTGTCAATGGTATCGTAGGTGGTGTGATTCCAAAAGAATTCATTCCTTCTATTCAGAAAGGTTTTGCCGAGGCGATGAACAATGGTCCATTGGCAGGTTACCCTATCGAAGCGATGAAGGTGAGATTGTTCCACGGATCCTTCCACGATGTCGATTCAGATGCACTTTCTTTTGAACTTGCTGCTAGAATCGGTTTCAAAGAAGCTGCTAAGAAATGTAAACCACAGCTACTAGAGCCGATCATGGCAGTAGATGTAGTTGCTCCTGACGAATATACCGGTCCTATCACCGGTGATTTGAACAGAAGAAGAGGTTTGATGAAAGGGATGGATACCAAGGGTACTTCCTCTGTAATCAAGGCGTCAGTGCCATTGTCTGAGTTGTTCGGTTATATTACAGACCTTAGAACAATCTCTTCTGGTAGAGCAACAGCTTCACTGACATTCTCACACTACGAGCCAGTGCCTAACAACATTGCCGAAGGTGTAATTGCTAACGTAAAAGGTCAGAAGGACTAAATAATATTTGCGATGAATCAGAAAATCAGAATAAAACTAAAATCATACGATCATAGCCTGGTGGATAAGTCATCAGAGAAGATCGTAAAGGCTGTGAAAGCCACTGGCGCAGTAGTAGTAGGGCCAATTCCATTGCCTACTAAAAAAGAGAAATTCACGGTGTTGAAGTCTCCTCACGTCAGCAAGAAAGCTAGAGATCAGTACCAGCTTTGTACATACAAGAGACTGGTAGATATCTACTCTAATTCCTCAAAGACAGTGGATGCATTGATGAAAATCGAGCTTCCTAGTGGAGTAGATGTAGAGATCAAAGTTTGATCTAAACAGGGATATAGATACAAAAGACCTGCTCATTTCAGCAGGTCTTTTTTTTGAATCAGTAGAAACCTGGCAAGCTGAGGGACTTTGTCCCCTGTAAATGCCTGAGTCACAATTGAAAAATTTGTGATTTAAGTTAAAATTTAGGATATGGGATTTGTTGCAGAATTTAATTTCAGTAACTTTGCAGTCCTTTAAAAGGAGCCCCAAGTCATAAATGCTTGTGGGTTATTATATTATCTTATAAAAGATGTCTGGTATAATAGGTAAAAAAGTAGGAATGACTAGCATTTTCAGTGCCGATGGACGTAACGTCGCATGCACGCTAATAGAAGCTGGTCCTTGCGTAGTGACGCAAGTAAAAAACGTTGAAACAGACGGGTACAACGCAGTGCAGTTGGGTTATGGTGAGCGTAAAGAGAAAAATACGCCTAAGCCATTGATCGGTCACTTTAAAAAGGCCGGTACTACCCCTAAGCACAAAGTTGTTGAGTTCAGAGAATTCCGGGTCGAGTTTGAAGGCCAGGTAGATCTAGGAGCTACTGTGAAGGCTGGTGAAGTGTTTGTCGAAGGTGACTTCGTAGATGCTATCGGAACTTCAAAAGGTAAAGGATTCCAAGGTGTAGTAAAGCGTCATGGTTTTGCAGGTGTGGGTGGTTCCACTCACGGTCAGCACAACAGGCAGAGACACCCGGGTTCAATTGGTGCGTGTTCTTGGCCGTCCAGAGTATTCAAAGGAATGAGAATGGCAGGTAGAACAGGCGGGGACAGAGTAAAAGTGATCAACCTAAGAGTGTTGAAAATCTATCCAGAGAAAAACCTATTGTTGGTTTCTGGTTCTGTACCTGGTCCAAAAAATTCTTTCGTTATTCTAGAGAAGTAAGCCATGGAATTAGCAGTAATTAATCAAAAAGGAGAAGACACAGGTAGAAAGATCAGCTTGTCTGATGAGATCTTCGCGATCGAACCAAACGATCATGCGATCTACCTTGATGTAAAGCAGTACTTGGCTAACCAAAGACAGGGGACGCACAAGTCTAAAGAGAGAAATGAGATAGCTGGCTCTACTAAAAAGATCAAAAAGCAAAAGGGTACAGGTAGTGCTCGTGCTGGATCTATCAAGTCGCCACTATTCCGAGGAGGAGGAAGAGTATTTGGCCCACAGCCAAGAGACTATTCTTTCAAATTGAATAAAAAGGTAAAACAACTAGCTAGAAAATCTGCACTTGCATATAAAGTGAAAGAAAACAGCCTATCAGTTTTGGAGAATGTGTCATTCGACTCTCCAAAGACCAAGAGCTACCTAGCTATGCTTAACGGACTGTCTCTTGGTGACAAGAAGACACTTTTGGTTCTTCCAGAAGAGAATACTAACGTGTTCCTTTCCAGCAGAAACCTACCAAAGGCAAAAGTTGTGACTGTAAATGATGTAAATACTTACCAGGTTCTTCATGCTGATCACCTAGTGATCTGCGAAGGTTCAGTAAGTAAGTTGGAAACCATTTTAGCGAAATAAGACAATGGATATTCTAAAGCAGCCTTTGATTACAGAAAAGATTTCTGCCATGAACGAAAGAGGCGTTTATGGATTCATCGTAGAAAAAACTGCGAAGAAACCGGAAATCAAAAACGCTGTAGAAAAAACGTATGGTGTGAAAGTGGTATCAATCAGAACCATCAGATATGCAGCAAAGCATAAATCTAGATACACCAAATCTAAAGTGGTTTCAGGCTTTACCAATGCTTTCAAGAAAGCAATCGTGCAAGTAGCCGATGGTGAAGTGATTGATTTTTACGGAGAAATTTAATTGAATCAATATCATGGCAATTAAAAAGTTGAAGCCTGTAACTCCAGGGACAAGATTCAGAGTAGCGCCAGCGTTTGACGAGATCACCACGTCAAAGCCGGAAAAATCTCTACTTGCTCCTAACAAGAAGTCAGGTGGACGAAACAATGAAGGTAGAATGACAGCCCGATATATCGGTGGCGGTCATAAGAGAAGACTCAGAATAGTAGACTTCAAGAGAAATAAGTTTGGTGTACCGGCGACTGTAAAGTCCATCGAGTATGATCCAAACAGAACGGCACGTCTAGCCCTACTTTATTACGCTGACGGAGCTAAGACCTACATTATCGCCCCGGAAGGTTTGTCAGTAGGGCAAACAGTGATTTCCGGTGAGCAAGTTGCTCCAGAAGTGGGCAACGCGATGCCAATAGCAAATATTCCAATGGGTACTATAGTACACTGCTTGGAATTGAAGCCAGGTAAAGGTGCCGCAATGGTAAGAAGTGCAGGAGGATATGCGCAGATCGTAGCCCGAGACGGCAAATACGTGACCGTAAAACTTCCTTCTGGTGAGATGAGACTTATACTTGGTACTTGTATGGCCACTATTGGGACAGTTTCCAATGGAGATCATATGAACGTAGTATTGGGTAAAGCTGGTCGTAAGAGATGGCTCGGAACAAGACCTCGCGTAAGAGGTGTTGCGATGAACCCGGTAGATCACCCAATGGGTGGTGGTGAAGGTAGATCCTCTGGAGGACACCCTAGATCCCGCAAAGGTCTATTGTCCAAAGGTAAGAAGACCAGATCACCTAAAAAGTATTCAAACAAGTTCATCGTAAGCAAAAGATCTAAATAATTATGGCACGTTCATTAAAAAAAGGTCCTTATATCGAGCACCATCTGGTAAAGAAAGTGGATGCTCAGAACGAATCAGGCAAGAAGTCAGTAATCAAGACTTGGTCAAGAAAATCAATGATTTCTCCGGATTTCGTAGGACATACCTTCGCTGTGCATAATGGTAATAAGTTTATTCCGGTATTTGTCACAGATAACATGGTAGGTCATAAGCTAGGTGAATTTGCTCCTACCAGAAATTTCAGAGGCCACATTGCCAAAAAAGATAAAGGAAAGAGATAATCATGGAAGCATTAGCAAAATTAAATAATGTCCCTACCTCTCCGCGTAAGATGCGCCTTGTGGCTGACCTTGTCAGAGGCAAGAGAGTAGGATTGGCACTTAGCATTTTGAAGTTTACTCCTAATCATGGAGCAATCAGACTTGAAAAATTGCTGCTTTCTGCTGTAGCCAACTGGCAAGCAAAGAATCCTGACGCCAAGCTAGAAGAAGCGGACCTATTCATCAAAACCATCATGGTAGATGAAGGAAGATCTCTGAAGAGATTGAGACCAGCTCCTCAAGGCCGAGGCCACAGAATCCGTAAAAGATCAAATCATGTAACGCTGATCGTAGATTCGTTCAACGACGAGGCAGTTACCGCTGATGTAGTAGAAACAAACGAAAAGGCAAATTAAGAACAGACTATGGGACAAAAGATCAACCCAATAGGATTTAGACTTGGTGTAGTCAAAGGCTGGGATTCCAACTGGTATGGTGGGAAAGACTTTGCTGAGAAACTTCACGAAGATCAGAAAATCCGTAAGTACGTCCTTGCCAGAATTCCTAAGGGAGGTATTTCTAAAGTGATTATCGAGCGTACGCTGAAGAGAATCACACTTACGATTCATACTGCCCGTCCAGGTGTTGTTATTGGTAAAGGTGGAGCCGAAGTAGATAAGCTGAAAGAAGAGTTGAAAAATATCACTAAGAAAGATATTCAGATCAACATCTTCGAAATCAAACGTCCTGAACTGGATGCGAAATTGGTAGGTGAATCTATCGCTCAGCAGCTTCAAGCTAGAATTTCTTTCAGAAGAGCTATGAAGCAAGCGATTGCCGCTTCCATGAGAGTAGGAGCTGAAGGGATTAAAGTTAAACTTTCTGGTCGTCTAGGTGGAGCCGAAATGGCCCGCTCAGAAATGTACAAAGAAGGAAGAATTCCTCTTCACACTTTGAGAGCAGATATCGATTACGCACTTTCCGAAGCCCTTACGGTCTATGGAATCATCGGAATCAAAGTCTGGATCTTCAAAGGAGAAGTGTACGGGAAGAGAGATCTTTCTCCAAATCAGGGTGCCGGAAACGAAGGAAAAGGTTCTAGAAACTCCGGTCCTAAGAGAAACGACGGTCCAAGACGAAGAAAAAGAAATAACTAATTTTCACCCTTAAGTGAGAACTCATGTTACAGCCAAAAAGAACTAAATATAGGAAAATGCAAAAGGGCCGTATCAAAGGCATTGCACAGAGAGGGCATACGCTTTCTTTTGGCAACTTTGGTATCAAGTCCCTGGAGCCAGGATGGATTACATCCCGTCAGATCGAGGCAGCTCGTATCGCAATGACGAGAGCAATGAAAAGAGAAGGTCAGGTTTGGATCAGGATTTTCCCTGACAAGCCGATCACCAAGAAGCCCGCAGAGGTTCGTATGGGTAAAGGTAAAGGTGCACCAGAATATTGGGTAGCCGTTATCAAGCCAGGAACGATCCTTTTCGAAGCTACAGGCGTCAGCCTGGAAGTCGCTCAAGAGGCGTTGAGACTTGCCCAGCAAAAGCTACCGGTAAGTACAAAATTTGTTGTTCGTAGAGACTACGCTGAATAAAATCACTATGAAAAATACAGAGATCAAATCACTGTCTGCAAGTGAAATCGCCGAGCGCATTGTCGCTGAAAAGGAGAATCTGAACAAACTGAAGTTTGCTCATTCGATTTCTCCAATAGAGAATCCTAACAGAATCCGCGAGTCCAAGCGCTTTATCGCAAGATTAAAGACTGCATTGGCTGCCAAATAATAGCTAACCAAACAGAAATGGCTACGATAGAGAGAAATCTTCGAAAAGAAAGAATTGGTAAAGTGGTAAGCAACAAGATGGACAAGTCCATCACCGTAGCGGTAGAACGTCGCGTAAAGCACGCTATCTACGGTAAGTTTGTCGCCAAGACTACCAAATTTACAGCTCATGACGAGAACAACGAGTGTAACCCAGGTGACCTCGTGAAAATAAGCGAAACTCGTCCGCTGAGTAAAAACAAGCGTTGGAGAGTAGTTGAAATTATTGAAAGGGCTAAGTAATCATGATCCAGCAAGAATCTAGACTAAGTGTAGCGGATAATTCCGGTGCCAAAGAGGTACTCGTGATCCGCGTATTGGGTGGAACTAAGAAACGTTATGCATCAATCGGCGATAAAGTCGTGGTGACCGTTAAGTCTGCCCTTTCATCCAGCAACATGAAAAAAGGTACCGTATCAAGAGCGGTAATCGTGCGAACTCGTAAAGAAGTAAGAAGAAAAGATGGTTCTTACATCCGTTTCGAGGACAATGCAGCTGTGCTTTTAAATAACAACGACGAGCCAAGAGGAACCCGTATTTTCGGCCCTGTAGCCCGTGAGTTGAGAGAGAAGCAGTTCATGAAAATCGTTTCATTGGCCCCTGAAGTATTGTAATCATGGAAAGAAAAATGAACAAACAAACCAAGCTTCACATCAAAACCGGAGACACCGTAAAAGTGATCGCCGGAGATGATAAAGGCAAAACAGGGAAAGTGCTTTCTGTCGATAAAGAAAAGAACAGAGCTTACGTAGAAGGGTTGAACATGATCACTAAGCATGTAAAACCTACTGCGGCAAAACCACAAGGTGGCATCGATAAGAAAGAGGCTTCTATCCACATCAGTAACCTGATGCTGGTAGACCCTAAAACTGGCGAAGCTACCAAAACTGGTCGCAAGGCAGGTGAAAATGGTAAATTAGTAAGATACTCTAAGAAAACCGGGGAGGTGATCAATGGCTAATCCAAGAATTAAAGAAAAATACCTGAGCGACATCGTTCCGGCATTGAAAGATAAATTCCAGTACTCTTCAGTAATGCAAGTGCCTAAGTTGACTAAAATCGTCATCAATAAAGGTATAGGTGCAGCTGTAGCAGATAAGAAACTGGTAGATCAAGGTGTAGAAGAGCTGGGACTGATCACAGGTCAGAGAGCAGTAGCTACTAAAGCCAAAACATCAGTATCCAACTTTAAGCTAAGAGAAGGCATGCCTATCGGAGCTAAAGTAACCCTTCGTGGTGAGAGAATGTACGAATTTCTGGATCGATTGATCACTGTAGCACTTCCTCGTGTGAGAGACTTCAAAGGAATCTCTGACAAAGGATTCGATGGTAGAGGTAACTATACCATGGGTGTACAGGAGCAGATCATCTTCCCAGAGATCAGCATCGAAAAAGTAAACAGAATTTCCGGTATGGACATCACCTTTGTAACCTCAGCTAATACAGATGAGGAAAGCTTTGAGTTGTTGAAAGCCTTCGGAATGCCGTTCGTTAAAAAAAATAAAGAAGAATAATCATGGCAAAAGAGTCAATCAAAGCTCGTGAGAGAAAAAGAGAGCGTCTGGTAGCCAAGTATGCTGAAAAAAGAGCCGCGCTGAAAGCAGCCGGTGATTATGAAGCTCTTGATAAATTGCCAAAGAACGCATCCCCAGTAAGACTTCACAACAGATGTAAACTTACTGGACGCCCTAAAGGCTACATGAGAAAGTTTGGTATCAACAGGGTAACCTTCAGAGAAATGGCCGCAGCAGGCAAGATCCCTGGAGTGACTAAGTCCAGCTGGTAAAATAACGACAGTAGTTTTTATTCTAAAAATCAATTCGTAACTTTGCACGCCCAAAAAGGGTGGAGCTAGACTAATAAATACCATGACTGATCCAATAGCTGATTATCTGACTAGGTTGAGAAATGCCATTAAGGCTTCTCACCGAATCGTAGAGATACCTGCTTCTAACATCAAGAAGGAGATTACGAAAGTATTGCACGACAAAGGATATATCCAGAATTACAAGTTCGAAGACAATGGTCCACAGGGATCCATTAAAATCGCCTTGAAATTCAATCCTGTCACTAAGAAAAATGCGATCGTAAGCCTTAAGAGAGTAAGTACGCCAGGTTTGAGAAAATATGTAAAACATACAGAGCTTCCAAGAGTCATCAATGGCCTGGGTGTTGCGATAGTATCCACCTCAAAAGGTGTAATGACAGACAAAGAAGCCCGTACCGAAGGTGTAGGAGGCGAAGTTCTTTGCTACGTATATTAATATAATATCATGTCTAGAATAGGTAAAAAACCAATAAATCTACCCAGCGGTGTTACTGTAAACGTCACAGACAAAGGTACTGTGACTGTTGAAGGTCCAAAGGGTAGCCTGACTCAGGATGTCAATCCTGATATCCAGGTGAAAGTGGAAGACGGCCAGGTAGTCGTTTCCAGACCTACTGAATCCAAAAGACACAAGTCAATTCACGGACTTTACAGATCTTTGATCAACAATATGGTGATCGGAGTATCTGAAGGGTACAAGAAAGAGCTTGAGCTAGTCGGTGTAGGTTACAAGGCATCTAACCAGGGGCAAGTTCTTGAACTCAACCTTGGTTATTCACATAACATCTTCTTCGCAGTGCCTTCTGAGGTATCTTTGAAGACAGAAACTCCAAAGGGTAAAAACCCGATCATTACTCTGGAGTCAAATGATAAAGAACTGATCGGACAGGTAGCGGCAAAAATCAAATCTCTTCGTAAGGTAGAACCTTACAAAGGTAAAGGTGTACGCTTCGTGGGTGAACAAATTAGACGTAAGGCTGGTAAAACTGCCGGTAAAAAATAATAGGTTATGGCATTTAATAAAAATTCCAGAAGACTTAGAATCAAGCAGGGTATCAGAAGAAAGATTTCTGGTACAGATTCCAGACCACGTTTGTCAGTTTTCAAAAGCAATACGGGCATTTATGCTCAGCTTATCGATGACCTTAAAGGTCATACTTTGGTACAGGCATCTTCCAAGGAATTGGGAGCTACTGCAAATACAAACGTATCTGTATCTAAAGAAGTAGGTAAAAAGCTTGCTGAGAGAGCTGTAGCAACGGGTGTAAGCGCTGTAGTATTTGATAGAAACGGCTACCTATATCATGGTAATGTGAAAGCTTTGGCAGAAGGTGCCAGAGAAGGAGGCCTTAAATTTTAATCAGCTATGTCTCAAGATAGAAAAAAGCCCATCAGGGCAACAGATACAGATTTGAAAGAAAAAGTGGTTGCTATCAACCGAGTTGCCAAAGTGGTAAAAGGTGGTAGAAGATTCTCTTTTTCGTCAATCGTAGTAGTAGGTGACGGCCAAGGTGTGGTAGGTTACGGATTGGGTAAAGCCAATGAGGTAACTGACGCAATCACCAAAGGTATCGAAGATGCTAAAAAGAACTTGGTACGTGTACCGGTTTTGAAGGGCACTATTCCTCACGAACAGATTGGGAAATATGGTGGAGGTTTTGTTTTGATCAAGCCTGCAGCAGCCGGTACCGGAGTAATCGCCGGTGGTGCCATGCGAGCAGTATTAGAGAGTGCCGGCGTTACAGACGTATTGGCAAAGTCTAAAGGATCTTCTAATCCTCACAACGTGGTAAAAGCAACTATCAATGCTTTGGTTCAGCTAAGAGATGCTATCGCTGTTTCTCAACAGAGAGGTGTGAAAATGTCTAAGGTTTTTAACGGATAATCATCATGGCTAAAATCAAAATCACGCAAATCAAAAGTACCATCGATCGTCCGAAAGACCAGAAAGCAACTATTACAGCTTTGGGCCTAGGTCGAATCAGCAAATCTGTGACAGTAGAGAATACTCCACAGATTGCAGGTATGGTAAATAAAGTTAATCACCTTGTAAAAGTGGAGGAAGCTTAATTATGAAACTGCATACATTAACACCAGCTGAAGGATCTACCAAAAACCGTAAGCGAATCGGTAGAGGTACAGGATCAGGTAGAGGTGGAACTTCTACAAGAGGTCACAAAGGAGCAAAATCAAGATCTGGTTACAAAACCAAACTGGGTTTTGAAGGTGGTCAAATGCCACTCCAGAGAAGAGTTCCTAAATTTGGCTTCAAAAGCTTGAACAGAGTTGAGTTCAAACCAGTAAATTTGGATACATTGCAGGCCCTTGCTGAGCAATACAGTCTAGATGCGGTGAATCTTGAAGCTTTGGCTTCTCATGGAATCGCATCTAAGAATGACAAAATCAAAATCCTCGGTGGAGGTGAATTGAAAGCCAAATTAGACGTAACTGCTCATAAATTCTCAGCATCTGCAATAGCTGCTATTGAGAAACTGGGCGGAACGGTAAACACAATTTGAATTAATGAAAAAGTTTATTTCGACAGTTAAGAACATTTTCTCTATCGAAGACCTTAGAGTAAGGATTTTGAATACGATCGGTTTTCTGATCATCTTCAGACTCGGGTCATTCATAGTTCTTCCGGGTGTAGATCCTTCTCGTTTAGGAGATGCGCCTTCCGGGATCTTTGGATTGATAGATACCTTCCTTGGTGGAGCATTTAGTAATGCTTCCATCTTCGGTCTTGGCATCATGCCTTATATTTCTGCATCCATCGTGCTGCAGTTATTGACTGTCGGAGTACCATATTTTCAGAAAATGCAAAAGGAGGGTGAATCTGGTCGAAAAAGAATCAACCAGATCACTCGTGTCCTTACCATCTTGATTACTATAGCGCAAGGTATCGGATATGTGTCTGCTACCATAATGCCTACAGGTGCTGTGATGGTAAGTTCTACCTTGTTCATGTTTAGCTCATTGGTTTTATTATCTGCCGGTACTATGTTTTGTATGTGGCTAGGAGAAAAAATCACTGAAAAGGGTATCGGTAACGGTATTTCTATGCTTATCATGATCGGAATCATTTCTAGGTTTCCAGGTGCTATCATCGCCGAGTTCCTAGAGAAGGGTTCCTCAGGTCTTTTGCTGCTGATTATTGAAGCTGTTGTATTATTCTTCGTGGTAGTTGGGGTGATCGCCTTGACAGAAGCCACAAGAAGAATCCCTGTACAGTATGCTAAGCAAGTAGTGGGCGGTAAAGTTTATGGTGGACAGAGGCAGTATATACCTATTAAGGTAAATGCTTCCGGTGTAATGCCGATTATCTTTGCTCAATCTTTGATGTTCGTTCCGGCATTGATTGCTCAAATCTGGGCATCTGAGAATGACATTGCCAACTACATTGGCGCTACGTTCAGTGATTTTACCTCTTGGCAGTACAATTTGCTTTTCGCAGTGATGATCATTCTTTTCACATTCTTCTATACTGCTATCACGGTTAATCCAGAGCAGATAGCTGAAGACATGAAGAGAAATGGAGGTTTTGTACCTGGTATTAAGCCTGGTGCACCTACATCGGAGTTTATCGATGGAATTATTTCCAAGATTACACTTCCGGGATCTATACTTCTTGCAGCAGTAGCAATCCTTCCAGCGCTTGCGATTATATCAGGTGTAGGAGCAGAGTTTGCTCAGTTCTATGGGGGTACTTCACTATTGATTATGGTGGGTGTGATCATGGATACCTTGAGACAGATTGAAAGCTACTTGTTGATGAGACACTACGAAGGCATGATGAAAAGTGGTAATGTGAAGAATAATCCTTCTAATTACCAAGTAGCCTAGTATGATTAAATACAAGACTTCAGAGGAAGTTCAATTAATAAAAGAAAGTGCCGACATATTAGCGAAAGCCCATGGGGAAGTTGCGAAATATGTCAAGGAAGGGGTAAAGACCTCTTTTCTAGACAAAATTGCTGAGGAGTTTATAAGAGATCATGATGGAGTCCCTTCATTTAAGGGCTACAACGGATTTCCTGCTTCGCTGTGTATTTCTGTAAATGAAGTAGTAGTACATGGCTTTCCCAGTGAATATGAATTGAAAGATGGCGATATAATCTCGATAGATTGTGGAGTCTTTCACCAAGGTTTTCATAGCGATTCCGCTTATACATACCCTATCGGTGAGGTTTCCCCTGCAGTCAAGGCATTATTAAAAGCCACCAAAGATTCTCTTTACTTAGGAATACAGCATGCTGTCTTTGGGAATAGAATCGGTGATATTGGTAACTCTATCCAGAAATTTGTCGAAGCAAAGGGCTACACGGTAGTCCGGGAGCTTGTAGGACATGGGTTGGGTAAGAGTTTACACGAGGCACCAGAAGTTCCTAATTATGGAAAGAAAGGAAGTGGTCCACTACTCAAAGAAGGAATGGTGATCGCCATTGAACCCATGATCAACCTGGGGACAAGAAACATTGTTCAAGAGCGGGATGGATGGACTATTCGCACTGCGGATAGAAAGCCATCAGCACATTATGAACATACTGTAGCGATATTTGAAGATAGAACTGAGGTCCTGACCTCACATAAATACATAGAAGAGAATTTTAAATTCTAATATGGCCAAACAAACATCAATAGAGCAAGACGGTACCATTATAGAAGCATTGTCTAATGCCATGTTTAAAGTGGAACTCGAGAATGGGCATCAATTGATTGCTCATATTTCTGGAAAGATGAGAATGAACTACATCAAGATCCTACCTGGAGACCGAGTGAAATTAGAAATGTCTCCCTATGATTTGAGTAAAGGTAGAATTGTATATCGATATAAATAAGACTGAGATGAAAGTAAAAGCATCCATTAAAAAAAGAAGTGCTGACTGTAAGTTGATCAGAAGAAATG
Organism: Algoriphagus sp. TR-M9; assembly: GCF_027594545.1. Classification (NCBI taxonomy): domain Bacteria; kingdom Pseudomonadati; phylum Bacteroidota; class Cytophagia; order Cytophagales; family Cyclobacteriaceae; genus Algoriphagus; species Algoriphagus halophytocola. Next base: position 319,225 of record NZ_CP115160.1, read on the forward strand.
GTAAACTCTACGTCATCAATAAAAAGAATCCTAAGTTTAAACAAAGACAAGGTTAAATTATGGCTAGAATTGCAGGGGTAGAAATACCAGACAATAAGCGTGGCGTGATCGGGCTGACCTATATCTTCGGAATCGGTAGAAGTGCTGCTACAGCTATTTTGACAAAGGCCGGTATCTCCTTAGATAAAAAAGCCGGTGAGTGGAGTGATGATGAATCCACCGCCATTCGTAACATCATTTCTGAAGAATTCAGAACAGAGGGTGTATTGAAGTCAGAAATCCAGTTAAGTATCAAGCGATTGCAAGATATCGGTTGCTACAGAGGTTTGAGACACAGAAAAGGACTTCCAGTTCGTGGTCAAAAGACTAAGAACAACGCCAGAACAAGGAAGGGTAAGAGAAAGACAGTTGCTAACAAAAAGAAAGCAACTAAATAAAACCTGATTTAGATTATGGCTCAGAAAAGAAACGATAAAGCAAAAGGTAAAAAAAGAGTAGTAAAGGTAGAAGCTGTAGGACAGGCTCACATCAGAGCGTCTTTCAACAATATCATTATCTCCCTTACCAACAATGCAGGACAAGTAATCTCTTGGGCTTCTGCCGGTAAAATGGGTTTCAGAGGTTCAAAGAAAAACACTCCTTACGCTGCGCAGATGGCCGCTCAGAACTGTGGACAAGTGGCATACGACTTAGGTTTGAGAAAAATCGAAGTATTTGTAAAAGGTCCAGGTGCTGGTCGTGAATCAGCGATCAGAACATTGCAAAATGTAGGATTGGATGTGACTACGATCATCGACGTAACTCCAATGCCACACAATGGCTGTCGTCCACCTAAGCGTAGAAGAGTTTAATAATAAAATTGTAATACAATGGCTAGATATACAGGTCCTAAATCGAAGATCGCCAGAAAATTTGGCGAACCTATAGAAGGGCATAGCAAGGCTCTTGCAAAGAAAAACTACCCTCCTGGACAACACGGTAGAGGTAGAAGAAAGAAGCAGTCTGAATATGCAATCCAGCTTGCTGAAAAGCAAAAAGCTAAATACATCTACGGAATTCTCGAAAGACAATTCGCTAAGATGTTTGACATTGCTTCCAGAAAAACTGGAATCACCGGTGAAAACCTACTTCAGCTTCTAGAAGCTAGATTGGACAACACCGTGTACAGATTGGGAATCTCCCCTACCCGAAGAGGTGCCAGACAATTGGTCTCTCACAAGCATGTGCTTGTAAACGGTGAAGTGGTGAACATTCCTTCATTTACACTTAAGCCAGGTGATGTGGTTTCAGTTAGAGAGCGTTCTAAATCTCTAGAAGCAATCACTAGTAGCTTAGCAGGTAGAGGTGCCAATAAATATTCCTGGTTAGAGTGGGATGGTGCTTCATTGACCGGCAAATTCGTCAGTGTTCCAGGCAGAGATGATATTCCAGAAAATATCAAGGAGCAACTCATTGTCGAACTTTACTCTAAGTAATATTTACTATTTTCAGCTTTTAAAAAAAGAACGAGATATATGTCCATACTAGCATTTCAAATGCCCGAGAAAGTGGTAATGGAAAAAGCCGATGACTTCCATGGCTTATTCACTTTCAAACCACTCGAAAAAGGCTATGGAGTTACAATAGGTAACGCCCTGAGAAGAATTTTGCTTTCTTCCTTGGAAGGTTATGCCATCACTGCCATCAAAATACCAGGGGTAGTGCATGAGTTTTCGACCATAGAAGGTGTAGTTGAAGACGTGACAGACATTATTTTAAATCTAAAGCAGGTTCGATTCAAGAAAGTGCATGAAGCATTTGACGGAAAGATCAATGTGGAGATAAAGAATCAGTCTGTGTTTACTGCAGGGGACATTGCTAAGTTTACCTCTTCTTTCGAAATCTTAAATCCAGAGTTGGTGATCTGTCATATAGACGAAACCAAAGACTTTGAGATTGAACTGACGATTGAAAAAGGAAGAGGCTATTTACCAGCTGAAGAATCCAAACCTAAAGAGCAAATATTCGGTCAAATCTCTATTGATGCGGTGTTCACACCTATCAAAAATGTAAAATACAGCGTAGAGAATACCCGAGTTGAGCAAAAGACTGACTTCGAAAAATTGATCCTTGAAGTTTCTACAGACGGTTCTATCCATCCAGAGAAAGCGCTTCAGGAATCTGCGAAAATTCTGATCCAACACTTCATGTTGTTCTCTGACCAGACTATGGTCCTAGACTCTACAGGAGTAGCTGAACCAGAGCCTATCGACGAAGAATTCTTGCATATGAGAAAACTGTTGAAGACTAACCTGGGCGATCTTGACCTTTCAGTTCGAGCGTTCAACTGTCTGAAAGCTGCAGATGTGAAGACTTTGGGAGACCTTGCCAAGCTAGAAATTTCTGACATGATGAAATTTAGAAACTTTGGTAAGAAGTCCCTAGCTGAGCTAGAGCAACTCATCCAAGAGAAAGGACTCACCTTTGGGATGGATATTTCAAAGTATAAACTTGATGAAGAATAAATAAAAATGAGACACGGTAAGAAATTTAACCACCTTGGAAGGAAGGCCGCTCATAGAAAAGCAATGCTTTCTAATATGGCAACTTCGCTGATTCTTCACAAGCGTATCTCAACCACGCTTGCCAAGGCAAAAGAATTGAAGAAATATGTGGAGCCTTTGGTGACAAGAGCTAAAGAAGATACTACTCACAATAGACGTATGGCTTTCTCTTATTTGAAAAATAAGGAAGCGATCATCGAACTGTTCGGAGAGGTAATCGAGAAAGTAGCAAACCGTCCTGGAGGGTACACTAGAATTATTAAAACAGGCTTCCGTCTAGGTGATAACGCTGAAATGTGTATCATCGAATTGGTAGACTTCAACGAATTGATGCTGAAGGATTCCAAGCCCGCTAAGAAAACTACTAGAAGATCTCGTAGAAGTTCTGGCGCTAAAAAGGCTGAAGACACTGCTGCTCAGGATCAAGCACCTGCTGCAGAGGCAAAATCTGAAGAGACAAAAGCTCCTGAAGCTTCTGCTGATTCTAATGAAGGCGAAACTGAAGAAAAATAAGTTGAGCGCTGACTTTACCATATTGAAAGGATTGGACATTTGTTCAATCCTTTTTTTATACCCTATTCACTTATCGTCCTTCCCAATAAATATTTAACTTTGGGCAATTATTAAGCAAAATGATCAAACAAAAAGCGACTTTACTTCTGGCTGACGGCACGGTGTTTCATGGAAACCTGATCGGAAGCCCAGGTACAAATGGTGGTGAAATTTGCTTCAACACCGGAATGACAGGTTATCAGGAAATCTATACTGATCCATCCTACACAGGACAAATTATTGTAACCACTACGTCCCATATCGGAAACTATGGCGTGATAGACTCTGAAGTGGAATCTGATCACCCGACGATAGGAGGTATTGTGGTAAATAGTTTTTCCGAAGTTTACACTCGTATGGATGCCTCTGGCTCACTGCAAGATTACCTCGTAGAGCATGGGATTACCGGTATAGCTGATATAGATACCCGCAAGCTGGTGAGACACTTGAGATCCCGAGGAGCTATGAATGCTATCATCAGCTCAGAATTTGAAGGAAATCTTGAAGGGCTACAATCCGAACTTGAGAATGTGCCAGATATGGCTGGTCTTGAGCTTTCATCTACAGTTTGTACACAAGAACCCTACTTCTGTGGCGATGCTGACTCTAAGATCAAGGTTGCTTGTATAGACTTTGGTATCAAAAAGAACATTCTTAGAAACCTGACGGATAGAGGCGCATATTGCAAAGTATTCCCAGCAAAAACATCCTTAGCAGAAATGCAAGAATGGGCTCCGGATGCTTACTTTCTTTCCAATGGTCCAGGTGATCCAGCTGTGATGGAATATGCAGTGAAAACTACCAAAGATATCTTAGAAACCGGTAAGCCTGTGTTTGGAATCTGTCTAGGTCATCAGTTACTAGCTGAGGCCTGTGGCATTACTACCTATAAAATGCACCATGGACATAGAGGATTGAACCACCCTATTAAGAATTTAAAAACAGGCAGAAGTGAAATCACCTCGCAAAACCATGGATTTAACATCACCAGAGAGGATACTGAGCAAAATCCAGATGTGGAGATTACCCATGTACACTTAAATGATAATACCGTAGCAGGAATTCGACTGAAAAATAAACCTGCATTTTCCGTACAATACCACCCTGAATCCTCACCAGGGCCGCACGATAGCAGATACCTTTTCGATGACTTTATTTCTTTAATTAATAAAAACTAATTCTCATAAACCTTTTAAAACTATGACATTGATTCAATCAATCCATGCAAGACAAATCCTTGATTCACGAGGAAATCCTACAGTAGAAGTGGACGTGTACACTGAAAACGGTGCTTTCGGCCGTGCCGCTGTGCCTAGTGGAGCCTCTACTGGTGTCAATGAAGCGGTAGAGCTTCGTGACGGTGATAAAGGTACTTACATGGGCAAAGGAGTAACAAAGGCTGTAGCCAATGTTAACGATACAATTGCATCTGAACTTGTTGGTTTCGATGTGTTCGAGCAAAACCTGATCGACCAGATCATGATTGACTTGGACGGAACTCCAAATAAAAGCAATCTTGGTGCAAACGCTATATTGGGTGTTTCACTGGCTGTGGCCAAAGCTGCTGCAATGGAGTCTGGTCAGCCTCTTTACAGATACGTGGGTGGTGTGAATGCGAATACCCTTCCCGTTCCGATGATGAACATTATCAATGGAGGTTCCCATTCAGATGCTCCTATTGCTTTCCAGGAATTCATGATTCGCCCCGTGGGAGCTCCAAACTTCTCTGAAGCTATCCGTATGGGAACAGAGATCTTCCATAACCTCAAGAAAATTCTTCACGACAAAGGATTGAGCACAGCTGTAGGTGACGAAGGTGGTTTTGCACCAAACTTCTCAGGCGGAACTGAGGAGGCCTTAGGATGTATCCTAGATGCGATCAATAAGGCTGGATACAAAGCTGGGGACGATGTGACTATTGCATTGGACTGCGCGGCTTCTGAATTCTTTGTAGACGGAAACTACGATTACAAAAAGTTTGAAGGAGATACTGGACTGACCAGAAACAGAGAAGAGCAAGTAGCTTATCTAGCTGAATTGACCGAAAAATATCCAATCGACTCCATCGAAGATGGATGTGCTGAAGAAGATTGGGAAGGATGGGCGATGCTTACTGCCAAAATCGGAGATAAAGTGCAGCTGGTTGGTGATGATCTTTTCGTAACCAATGTGAAGTTCCTTCAAAGAGGAATCGAAGAGAAATCAGCGAATTCCATTCTTATCAAAGTAAACCAAATAGGTACTTTAACAGAAACTATCAATGCGGTTAACCTTGCTCATAAAGCTGGATTTACTGCGGTGATGTCTCACAGATCGGGTGAAACTGAAGATGCAACTATCGCGGATCTTGCTGTAGCCCTAAACTGCGGCCAAATCAAAACAGGTTCTGCATCTAGATCAGACCGTATGGCTAAATATAATCAACTGCTTAGAATAGAAGAGCAGCTTGGAGAATCTGCGGTATTCAAAGGTATGCTGTAATAAGTGCTGCTTCGGCAGATTTCAATAATCAGACAGCCCGCTCTCGGGCTGTCTTTTTTTTGCATCATTTTTGTACATTTAGGCTCAAATAGCTTTCCAATGAGTAAATACCTGAAATACACCAAAAACTTTTACTTTCTAGGAATCGTGTTTTTTCTCAGTTGGATGATTTTCATTGATTCCAATAATGTGGTGAACCATTTTCAGCTAAGTAGAAAACTAGGTCAGCTTCAAGACCAGAAGGAATTTTACCTGGAAAGAAAAGAAAAAATAAAAGCAGAAAGGGAAGAGCTCATGAGTAACCCAGAACTTTTGGAGAAGTTTGCCCGTGAAAAGTACCTGATGAAGAAAAACACTGAAGACCTCTATGTCATTGTTAAAAAATAAATTTATTCTTCTTGTTTTTGGCGCTTTTATTCTAATCCAGACTACTTCCTTAGCCCAAAGGCAGATTTATTCGGATTCCATTCCTTTCAAAGACCGTTTATACTTTGGAGGAAACTTCGGGATGCAGTTTGGTTCCACTACCTTGATAGATCTTTCGCCCATAGTAGGTGTGATGATCACTCCGAAGTTTTCATCCGGTGTAGGGGTAACTTATCAGTATTTCAAGGATAGATATTATTACGGAGGTGAGTCCACTTCCTATGGGGGGAGGGTTTTTTCCAGATATAATATCCTGCCCAATATTTTCGCCCATGGTGAATATGAAACCATCAATTTTGATAACAATATTTTTGGGACGAATGAATTTGAAAGGATTTGGTCCAATGCCTTATTTTTAGGAGGAGGGTATTTTGCGCCTTTTGGCCCTAGAGGAGGGGCAAATTTCACCTTTCTTTATAATGTCATTCATGATAACCTGCGTTCTCCCTATGGTGAACCATACGTCATCCGTGTTGGTTTTGTCTTGTAACTACGCAAAATCAGATTTTTAATGGATTCATTTATTTCCAAATTATACACAGCACATCAAGAGTGCTCCGATTGTCCATCCCCAAAAGTGATTCACACTTTTTTTGAAGATGTTTTAGGGGTGCTTTTTCCAGAGTACAGTGTGCAGAAAATTTCAGATAAAACCACGATTGAGTTTACCTTGAATAAGCTGAAGGAGGAATTATCCATCATTTTAGAGCGTAATCCAAACCTGCATCAGGGGAATGGAGCGCGTCTGGGTAGTGACTTTTTTGACGGTTTGGAGCAGGTTTATGATTGGATACAGCAAGATGTGGATGCGATGTTTGCCGGCGATCCGGCTGCAAAATCCAGGACAGAAATCCTTCGAAGTTATCCTGGGTTTTATGCCATTTCTGCTTACAGAATTGCGCACGCTTTACATACGCTTGGGATTAAGTTGATCCCAAGAATGATCACAGAATTTGCCCATAGCAAAACCGGGATAGATATCCACCCCGGTGCCACTATAGGTCAGTATTTCTGCATAGATCATGGCACAGGAGTGGTGATAGGAGAGACTACGCTGATCGGCGATCATGTCAAGATCTATCAGGGGGTAACCCTAGGTGCCTTGAGCGTGGACAAAGCAGATGCTGATCTCAAGCGACATCCTACTATCGAAGATGGGGTGGTGATCTATTCCGGTGCCACTATTCTCGGAGGCAATACTGTCATCGGGGCAGGAAGTGTGATCGGAGGGAATGTCTGGCTGACCAAAAGCGTCCCCCCTAAAAGTAAGGTTTACTATCAAACTCAGATGTACCATGCGGATTCGGCTGTGACCGATATGTATGTTTTTAAAAACGATGATGATGAAGCTATTTGAATTGATTGGTAACACCCCGCTAATCCTTTTGGAACATTTACCTATTAACCCCAAAGTCAAAATCTATTGCAAAATGGAAGGGCAAAATCCGGGTGGTAGTGTAAAGGATCGCGCGGCTTACAATATGCTCAGAAGTGCTTTGGATCGGGGTGATATCCAAAAAGGCGATAAATTAGTGGAAGCTACCAGTGGTAATACGGGTATAGCTTTAGCAATGGTCGCTAAGGTCCTCGGGCTGGAGATGACTCTGATTATGCCTGATAACTCTACCAAAGAGCGTGTACTTTCAATGAAGGCCTATGGAGCAGAGGTGATTTTGACTCCTGCGGAGAAAACCATAGAATATGCTAGGACACTAGCTGAGCAGATGAGTGAGGAAGGCTATTATATGCTAGATCAGTTTGGCAATGAGGACAATTACCTGGCACACTACAAGACCACAGGTCCGGAAATTTGGAAAGATACGGAAGGAAAGGTGACCCATTTTGTGTCTGCGATGGGGACTACAGGTACCATTATGGGTGTGTCTAAATACCTGAAAGAAAAAAACGCTGCTATTCAGATAGTGGGTACACAGCCCACTGATGGATCGAGTATTCCTGGTATTCGTAGATGGTCTCCGGAGTTTTTGCCAAAAATCTTTGACCCAAGCAGGGTAGATCAGGTAATAGATGTAAGCCAAGACCAGGCTACAGCCATGACGCGTAGAATGGCTAAAGAAGAAGGAATACTTGCAGGAATGAGTAGCGGCGGGGCATTATATGCGGCTATTGAACTCTCCAAAACCTTGGAAGAGGGCGTGATCGTCTGTATTACCTGCGATCGTGGTGACAGATATCTGAGCTCAGATTTGTTTGGGTAAGCAGAGGTAAGAAATAGTAACCCCGCTGCGGGGTAGCTATTCGGATCAGCGCCAAGTTGAGTCCACCGTGAATTTTTTCTCATCGTTATACAGTCTAGGGAAACAACATCAAAAAATAGCGGAGGTAATGATAACCTCCGCTATTTTCAAATAGAGCAGCTTATGAGCCTGTATCATTTTTATTTTTGCGGGTTTATGATTAGAAAAACTGCTTCATTTTGGACAGCCCTGTTTTGGCTACTAGTTCCGCTTCCTGTGCATAGTAAGTTTCGTTAAATAGTTCCAGAGAGAGAATTTTGGTACCGCCCATTTCTTTGAGTCTCTTTGAGATTTGGTCCAATGGCGCTACGCCATCGCCGGGATAGATCCTATGCTTATCTTCCTGTTGCTCTCGTGGAAGATCATCACTGAAATCATTGAGGTGCATCACTTCGATGGCTTCTCCCGCTACCAAATCCAGGCAATTGAAATCCGATCCACCGCGGAATAGATGATACACATCCGGAAGCAGTCTGGCGTCAGCATCATTGGCTGCGGCTGCTACGGCCAAGGCCTGACCCATGTGGTGAAAAGGCTTGTACGCTCCCCAAAATTCCAGCTGGGGCATCACTCCGGTTTTTCTGCCTAGCTCGAGCAATGCCGCATATTTTTCCCCCGCTTCCAGTAAATCTACCGGTGCAGTAGCTCCGATAGCGGGTGCAGCTATTCGCTTACAGCCTATTTGCGCGAGCATGTTCATTTCTTTTTCCATTTGGGCAAATCCCGCTTTGCTTTTTGCCGGGTCTTGCGCCATCCAAGTGGCAAATCCTATTGCATTAAAAGCTTCTATGCCCGCGTCAGAGAAAAGTTTCTTCAGAGAAGCCAGCGATTTACCTGATGAGAGGTAGCTGTCCAATTCTGAAATCCAAAGCTCAATACCATCGTACCCAGATTTTGAAGCTACCTCTATCATTTGGGTGAGGTTTAATTTCTGACCGCGCAAGGTGCTGGTATTCAGCGAAAATTGAATTTTGGCGTTTGCTTTTCTGACGGGGGATGCGACAGCTGCTGATCCTGCCAGAGCAATAGGAGATAGGGTTAATGCTTTGAGTAGTGATCTTCTTGAAGTCATGATGGGTAGATTGATGAAATTGTTCCTTTTATATTAAAATTAAACCGTTAGAAATATTCTTTTATTTGTTGTTTTAGATGTTGTTTTGAATCGTAATTTTAGTTCATTATGCTAAAAGTAAAGTTTTTATTGGTTTTAATGACCATAATTGTATGGTCGGCCTGTGCTCAAGGTGAGCGTGATAGGGTTGAATATAAAACTTTATACGAGGATCAGCTTCCTTACTTTCAGGAATTGATTACAGGTGGACAATATGCAGACTCTCCAAAATATTATGACGGACACCCTTTTTACAAGAGTAGAACATTTGAATTGGGGACACTTTCCATCAATGGGATTTTGTATACTGAGGTTCCGCTTTTGTATGATGACCTGGCCGATTGGGTGGTTACTTTTCACCCGGTCTACAACCAAAAGATCCTGATCAAATCCGAAAAAGTAGATCAATTTTCCTTGGGAGATGGGTCTGTATTTAGAAATTTTGAGAATAATCAAAATTATTTGCATGATCGCAATGGCTTTTACCAAGTACTCTATGATCAGGAAATCAAAGTGCTGGCAAAGCGTTACAAAGAGCTGAAAGCAGTAAAAGAGGTAGGTAACTACACCAAAGAATATGAAAGTTACGAGGATTATTTCCTCTTTTACCAAAATGAATTCCGTACCATACGCAAGAAAAAGCAGGCCATCAAAGCTTTGGGGTTAAGTAAAAAAGATGTGAAAAGACACCTAAGAGGAAGGAGCCTATATTTCCGGGCCAATAAAGAGGAATACCTGCTGGAATTGGTAAAGCTACGGGCTAGTAGTTCAGAACCCTTTGAAGGATTTGCCGAATGAAGAAAGTTTTACTCGTATTGATCATACTGCTTGGTGTGGGAGAAGTATACTCCCAGACCGATCCTGCCCCGAAAATTTCCGGGATGTACATGGGCATGCCTTTTTCCCGTTTTGTAAACAGAGTGGAGCAGGAAACTTCCTACCGGTTTAGCTATAAGGAATCAGATGTGCAGGATATCCAAGTGAACCTCCAGGTAAATGATGCTCCGCTGAGGGCGATTTTAGATGAGATATTTGAAGGCACATCGCTGACTTACCTGATAGATAAACAGCGTAAAGTTTGGATTACAAAAGGTGCCAGGTTGGTGCTGGATCTTCCCGAAGGCTACTTTGATATACAGGATAGACAAGAGCTGAACAATGCCCAAGGGGATTCTCTGGGGGTTTTTGCTAAAAACATTCTGTACACAATAGGTAATGAATCAGACAATCCAAACTCGAAAACGGCTACACTAAGCGGTACCATATATAGCGTGGAGAATGGAGAGCCTATGACCGGTGCCATAGTGCTCGAAAAAGTAGGATATCGACAGGTGGCTACAGATGCACAAGGAAGATATAAGCTGACCCTGAATAAAGGAAGACATACCATTTATGTGCAGAATATCGGTGGGTTTCAGGAGCAGCGCTTGATTGACCTACGCGGTGATGGTGTGTTGGATATGAAAATTGAGGAAACCATGCTTTCCTTGGATGAAGTGGTAGTGAGTTCTGGCGCCCTTTCCCATATCAACCAACTGGACATGGGGGTGCAATCTATTAGTATAGCTGATGTGAAAAGGCTTCCTGCTGCATTGGGTGAAGTGGATATTCTGAGAGGAGTGCTCACCATGCCGGGTGTGAATACTGTGGGGGAGGCTAGCGTGGGCTTTAATGTTCGAGGTGGGACAGCAGATCAAAACCTGATTTTGTATGACAATTCCACAGTTTTTAACCCCTCTCACGTTTTTGGTTTTTTCTCTGCTTTTAATGCCGATATGGTCAGTGGGGTAGAATTATACAAAGGTTCGGTGCCCGTGAATTATGGCGGGCGTTTGTCTTCTGTATTGCAGGTAGATCCTAAGTTTGGGAGGTCAGACAAAATTGGTGGTTCTGGTGGTATTGGGATTTTGACCAGCAGGCTTAGTCTAGAGGGACCCATAGGCGAAAAAACCACTTTTATTGTAGGTGGAAGAACTACTTATTCCAATTGGGCTTTGGAACTATTGGATGAGGAAGCTGACCTGAAAGGAAGTGAAGTGGCTTTTTACGATTTCAACCTCAATGTGCAGCATCAGCTGAACGAGAAAAATATACTTGAATTTACGGGCTATCTCAGCAACGATGATTTCCAGTTTGATCTAGATACTACCTATTCCTATCAAAATAAGAATTTTGCACTTTCATGGAAACATTACTTCAATGATCAGATGGAAGGAAAGTTTGTGCTGGGGACAGATTCCTACAGCTTTGGGATTATAGGCCAGGACAATCCTTTGAATTCCTATGATTTTGGTTTTGAAGTCAATCAATTACATGCCAGGGCTGATTTTGAATATAGAAAAAATGATAGGCATATCATTAAGTTTGGAGCACATGCCATTCAGTATAAACTGGATCCGGGATATATCAAACCTTATGGAGCAGAATCCATCGTGATCGAAGAGGATATCCAGCGGGAGCAGGCAAGGGAGATATCAATTTATGCTGGAGATGAATTTACCATCAACGACGACTTCAGTGTGAGCTATGGAGCCAGATATATGCTCTATCAGATGCTGGGGCCAGCTACAGTAGCTCAATATGTGCCAAATGAGCCCATTACCGGTGAAAATATGATAGGTGAGGAGAACTATGACAAGGGTAAAGTGGTCAAAACGTACCATGGTCCTGAGTTTAGACTGGCTGCGCGCTATACGCTCAACACGCAATCTTCCCTGAAGTTTAGCATCAATACAATGCGCCAAAATATTCACCTACTTTCTAACACATCGGCGATTTCTCCTACGGACTCCTGGAAACTGAGTGATCCTTACATCAAACCTCAAAATGGTGGGCAAGCCTCCTTGGGCTATTACAGAAATATGGCGCAAAATACCGTGGAGTTTTCTACAGAGGTATACTATAGGTACATGGGTAATATGCTCGATTACAGGTCAGGAGCCTCCCTGGTGTTGAATGATCAGATCGAGCAGGATGTTCTCAACTCTAATGGGAAAGCATATGGAGTAGAACTACTGTTGAAAAAAAATAAAGGGCTTTTACAGGGTTCTATCGCATATACTTTTTCCAGATCTTTGCTTCAGACTTCGGAGGAGCCAAGCATAGAAAAGATCAATAATGGAGAGTTTTATCCAAGTAATTATGATCAGCCGCATCATTTTGTCCTGACCACTAACTATGAATTGAGCAAGCGGGTCAATACCTCCTTGAATGTGAATTACAGTACCGGTAGGCCTGTTACCCTTCCGATTTCCAAATTTGACTATGCGGGTTCAGAGAGGGTTTATTTCTCCGAAAGGAATGCGTACAGGATTCCGGATTATTTCAGGGTAGATTTATCTGTGAACCTAGAGGGTAGTCATAAAGTGAAGAAACTGGCGCATTCTTCCTGGTCCTTAGGTGTATATAATTTGCTAGGCAGGAGCAATCCATACTCCGTGTATTATACTCCAGTAGAAGGGGTACTCAGAGGCTATCAATTATCCATTTTTGCCCAACCAATTCCATTTATTACTTACAATTTCCGATTCTGATGAGAAAACTGTTGCTGTTTATTTGTCTTTGCGCCGGTTTAGTTTCAGGCTGTCGTGAGCCTTTCGAGCCGGAGATTAAGCCTAGCGATGAGTCTGTACTAGTGGTGGAAGGATACCTGGATTCTGAAGGATTAGCTTCCTACCTGTATTTGAGCTATGCCAGGCCGATCCAGGGAGATGGTTTAACCGGGAGTTATACGGTATCGGGAGCTAGAATTCGGTTAGAATCTGAAACTGGGGAGGAATATTACCTAGCAGATCAGGGCTCGGGGAGTTATCTCTTTCAGGAGGATATTTCCGAAAACCAGAATTACCAATTGTTTATAGAGACACCGGATGGGCTGAGCTATGTATCAGACCCGATTCGACCTATAATTTCCCCCGAAATACAAGATGTGGGTTTTGTAAGAAATGAGGAAGGGGTGGAGATATTCCTAACTACGCAGGGAGATCAAAATGCAGATGATTTTCTATGGACATTTGAGGAAACCTGGGCTTTTCGTCCTAGGATAGTAACTCCATATATTTATAGACAGGAGACCAAAACCGTAGAATTCAGAACTCCGGAAGAGCGAATAGACTTGTGTTTCAAATCCGAACTGAATTCAGATTTGATATTGGAAACCTCTTCCAGGTTTGAGGATCAATTCGTTTTTCGACAGTCTATTACCCACATCCTCGAGGGAGATGAGAAGCTTTCACAGCGATATAGTATTTTGATTTCTCAGAAAGCTCTGGATCAAGGAGCAGCCGAGTTTTGGGAAATTATGCGCAAAAACTCCAGTGATCTGGGATCTATTTTCAGTCCCTTGCCTTCAAATGTCAGTGGTAATCTGCATCAAGAGCAAGATCCTAATGCTCCGGTAGTGGGCTACGTGAGTTTGGGAGTAGTGAGGCAAGAGCGGCTTTTTGTGGATTTCAGAGATGTGCTTCCTTGGAGACTGGACATCCCTGAGGAATATTTGGGCTGCCTGATTTCAGCAGATAGTACCATTATCGCAGATTATGATGCCATGTTCAGAACTGGAGAGACGCTACCGGCAAGAGAATACGTGCCAGACGGAGGTACTCAAGCCACCGCATATTTTACTGCCCCAAGGAGGTGTGCAGATTGTACCTTGAGAGGCACGCGCGAAAAACCTGAATTTTGGGAGGATTTCTAATGAAAAAATTAAGCTTAATCACACTTTTCCTGATTGCAGCTCTGGTAGTACAGACTGGTTTTGCGGTAGCCCAAGAAAAGGTTTCATTTTCCATTCCTAAGACCATCTACTTCGGTGGGGAAAAAATCTGGATAGCTGCAAGCACTACCGGGGTAGATAATGGGGTTTCAGCCTCTCAAATTATCTATGCTGAGCTAGTTAACCGAAACAACGAATCAGTTGCACTGGCGAAAATGCCCCTGCAAATGGGGCAAGCGTTTAATTTTCTACAGATCCCATCTAGCCTGGCATCAGATCATTATTTGCTCCGGGTGTTTACCCGGGTGAGCCCTTACCAAAATATGGATGAAGGACTTCATCAGCAATTGGTGACGATTTTCAATACGCAGTACCCGCCTGAAGTTGTACCTGAGCGGGAAAACTTGGTCAAAGAAGGCAGTGGGCAAATTGGGCTTTCTACCCGCAGCCCTTCCATGGGTGAGTCTTTACAGATCCGTACTCCTGATGGATGGAAAGTGCTGGAAGTATCGGTATCTGTGGATAATTCCTTTTTGGAAAATGAGTCCCAACTGGTCTCTTCGGAAATTTACGATGGTGTGGAGGAAAGAACCCTAGTGCCGGAACTTTATGGGCACATCATACAAGCCAAACTGAATGAGGCTTCAATAGACACCACGCAGCTGTTTTACCTTTCTGTACATGGGGAAAAGTCGGCCCTCTTTACCGATAGGCCAGACTCAGAAGGTTATCTTTACTTTGATGCAGGGGGGATGAAGCATTGGGACTTTTTAGTCGCACAAGCTGCAAAAAATGAAACCATGGCTGCATTTGAAATTGTCTCTCCGGCTCCTAAAACTAAATTTAAGGCAGGGTATAGTATTCCTGAGCTGAAAATCAGTCCTTCAGATTCTGTACTATTAAAGCAATTACTACTGGCTGGGCAAGGGGAGTATTTCTACAGTCAGGAGTTTGAGGAAGCGCTTATACCGGTGGTCACAGGATTTGTGGAGGACAGGGTCTATAACCTTGATGATTACACGCGATTTGATGCGGTGGAGACTGTGCTAAAAGAATATGTACCAGAGGTCATGGTGCGCTCGCGTCAGCAGGTTAAATCTTTCCGTATGATCGACGCGGTGCGTGAGTCGCTTTTTGACGAAAACCCCTTGATGCTAATCGATGCGTTGCCGATATTCGATGCTGATCTTTTGGCAGCCTTTGACCCGAAAGACTTTCAAAAACTAGAAGTGCTCACCCGTACCTTTTTTCTTAACGAGGAGCGATTTCCAGGAGTTTTGAGCTTCAGCTCTTACCAAAATGATTTCGGAGGTTTTCCTCTTCCATCCAATGCCATTTACCTGGGCTATGGTGGGATTTCTCCAAAGGTCGCTACCGAAGGAAATCTATTCGAGAAACAGGGAAATGCATTCAATGTAAAGGATTGGAGAACGGTTCTGTATTGGTCAGAAGCACCAGGTTTGTCCACTTCCGGTGAGTCTCAGATCAGTGTTCAAGTTCCTGAAGTAAGGTTGCCTTTTCGGGTCAAAGTGGTAGCCGAAGATGCTGCTGGAAAGCAAAAGACCTTCTTTCAGCGTTTTTCCGCCAATTAAGTTAGCTTTTTTGCGCTCGGAAGTACCTGTCTGCAAGAGCAGGGAATCAGGATTTCTTATTTACTTCCTTAGCTAAAAACTCGCTCAGTTTGTTTTGGTAAAAGGCTTGATCTGGTGAATAATCCGGAACCAGGCTTTGCTTCTCAGGGAAAGATTCCATGTGCAGGGTCTGAGTAGGGAAGGCAAATCTTACCCCTAGGGAGTTAGCCAGTTTGACGATCTGAATTAAGATTTCGTGCCTGCTTCTTAGCTCTTCACCCCAGGTAGGAACTTCAAAGAAGATATAAAACATTATGTCTTGGCTAAAGGAAGACAGATTGTTGAAATAGACGTGGTAGGAGTCTTTTCGGGTGTTGGGATGAGCCAAAACAATTTCTCTTAGGCCATTCACAAATTCCTCTATGAGTTCTGGTGGAGTATCATAGGTAATCGTCAGCGTGGTATAAAATCTTCGATATTGACGAAGGCCGTGGTTGTCCAGAATGGAATCTGCGATTTTGCCATTGGGTACATACATAAGGGAGTTTCTGAAAGTCCTTACGCGGGTAGATCTAAAGCCCACTTCTTCTACCGTGCCATCGATATCACCCGAAGTGATCCAGTCCCCCATTTGGAAGGGTTTGTCAATGAAGATCATCACCGACCCGAAGAAGTTTTTGATGGTGTCCTGAGCAGCTAGTGCGATTGCAACCCCACCAATAGAAAGTCCAGTTAAGAATGGGATGATGTCTAAGTCCAGACCATCTCTCAAGATGAAAAGCGTACCTATGACCACCACAAAGGCTTTGAGAGTTTTTCGCATCAAAGGCACCAGCTGGTCGTCAAGAGTGGATTCAGATTTGATGGCTAGCTTGGTGAAATAGGCAGCGATAATATCTACCACCTTGTAGAATATCACAGTGATCAACAGTGGCTTCAAAGTCCTTAATACTACTAGGATCCATGACCAAATTTCCACAGGTAGCTGCAGTACCCGAAGGAAAAGAGAGAGCATCACCACGATTAAGTAGATGCTGATCACGCGGGCTACGGGTAGTATGTAGTTTTCTCCTACTTTACCATACCCATAGCGTTTAAAAAGGTACAGCAGCACCTTGTCCACCACTAGGGTAAAGACCCAATGCGCCAGGAATATGAGAATGAGCAGAATAAAGATTCCCACTAGCTGCCAAAGGTGTAGGCCTAGGTATTCCTGATTCCCGATTTTGGGGAGTATAGTTAATAGCTTCGCTGTGCCATAAGGATAGGTTTCGGCATGGAGACTATTAATTTGATCCACTGTGAAAGCAGAAAACTTCCATTGATTGCCGGTTTTTTCCAGGAATACTCCAGGTAGTTTTTGCTTGTCGAAATAATAGATATTGTCTTCTGAAGAAGTACTATCTTGATAGTTTTCTACATTAGGAACTTCACTGGTTCGTATCAGTACACCTTTTCCCTCAAAAACCTGACGTAGTTTAGTCGTCAGCTGTGTAGTGTTAGGATCTTCTATGCCAGTGAAATCCAGTGTTTGAGCTGCCTTTTCTGGATGGAAATTTCCTTCTTCCAGATTTTTGAAAAAGGATAAGGTAGTGTGGTAAGGAGAGCTGAGGTTGACTTGCTCTCCAGGTTTTTCTATAATTTGACTATCCGAGATGAGCTGGGAAAAAGAAGGGCTTGCCAGACAAATCAAAAAAAGGAGAAGAAAATGTTTTAGGGACATTTTTGGTAATTGGTTTTTTGCAAGTTAGCTATTCACTTTTCGTGTTCAAAGGAAACAATCCGGACTAATCAGCTAATTGAAATTCTGTCAAGGTGCTTCCACTGATGGTTCTGATCAGGTACTGACCTTTGGAAACTTGATGTGTGATCTGGATTTTTCCATTGCTATTGAGTGGCATAGTTGTAATTAACTTTCCGTTTAAGTCGTAGAGGTAGCAAAATTGCTGGATGAGATCCGTGATCGCTATCAATTGTCGGTCAGACCCAAAGTCAAAGTACTGATACACTAAGTTCTCGTCGGACACTCTGGCACTGAAAAGTTTCTTCTCTGAGCGGTCCAACACAGATACCTCATTGAATTGCCTGGAGATAAACACAAAGTCATTTTGTTTTTGGTCAGGTATTAAAAGGAATTCGCTATCGCGGTCTTCCTTGATCAATTGGTTTCTGTATGACACTTCCCCATTGAAATTGACATGAATCACTTCACCGTTTGCAGTTATTCCCACCAAGAGCGTGGTCCTAGAGGATGGGTTTCTCCATGAAATCAGATCTGTGTTGAATTCGCTTCCCAGCTTGGCCGAGGAGCCTGGCTGTGCTTCTCCTCTTCGGTTGAATAGCTTTAGTTGCCCGTTTTCACCCAAAGCCACCATGTAGTCGCCTTTTCCGGGAACCCTTACATGCTGCGCAGGACCTATTGTCTTGGAGCCGATTGGATTTGGGTTCCATCCCTCCAGTTTTTGCCCGGTTTTGTCTAGTAAATATAGGTTTCCTTGCTCCGTACTGATGAAATAGCGATAATCTTTTGTGTTGCTGTAGTCCACCAGATTAAGCGAACTGATGGTTTCTCCGGAAAGGGAGATGGGATAGCCGGTAAGCGGGTTTCCTAGTCGATCGATTCCATATATCCGCTGCGGCGTAGCGAGAAGAAGCTGAAGTTTATCGTTTTTGTAATAATCAATCTGGAAGGCGTCTGAGATCACTGGGCCGTCCAGTTGTTCAGAATAGATGACCTCCCCGGCAGAATTGACGAGATGCAGAACATGTTTTTGGTCCTGAACCACGATATCCTCAGTATTGTCTTGGTAATTTCGGATGGATTTGGGGCCGTAAATGAGGTTTTGTCCAAATGAAATCCGCTTACTTGGCTGCAAAGCCACGGCTTCATCTGTTTTGATGCTGGGCTTGCTTTGTCCATCATAAGCAAGCGTCAAAGTAGCTTCTTGATGATTCTGGATTTGGTTGATTTTAAATGAAATCCAAGGGAAGGAATTAAAAACATCAGCGTATTTCTGTAAAAAGGTACTCCAGGAAGGATTGCTTTTGGAAATCCAGGATTCCAGGATTCTTGGGGTAAGGTATAGACGTGAAAATCCGGCTGTAGCACTGAGCTCTTTTTTCGCTTCCGGGGCATTGACGCTTTTCCAGGTATTGCCTGCCCGAATGTCATCTAGCATCATTTTCATGCCTTGCTGGGTATTGGTGATGATGAGAAGTTCCCCTTCGGCAGTGATAAACGATTGATTGAATCCATGGAATTTACCTGCAAATAAATGAGCAGGGAAGTCCTCTTCGGCTAGGTATAAGATCTCATGGCCATCGTAATAATCCGATCCCACCTCTTCTTCATTTTCTTGAAAATCACGGAGCATTTGCAGGGCATTTTCTACATCCCGGCTTCTGGCCAAAAGAGCCAGGTTCTTGCTGGATCCACCGGTGTTTTCCAGGTCTAGGAGGTAAAGCTCTCCAGTGAAGCTATCTAAAAATCCCAGATCAATAAGTTTTCTTTGGATTTCTCCAGAGTAGGTGGCCCGACCTACAAATGCGCGGTTAATTAGCTTCTGACTTTCGAAGATGCTTTCCAGGTTAAATTGGGTAAGGGCCAAAGTCCGATTGGAGATGGCAGCTTCTATAATGGCCAGGTTAGCTTGAATAGAAGGGGTGAAGTTCACATCTTCCGGATAGACCAGCTCACCTCGGAAGAGCAATTTGTTCTGCTCCAGTTCCAAGTTCATGATGGCTCCTGCCTGGAGATTCTCAAGTTCTGCTATCCCATTATTGGCTCGGTCATTTCCTATTCCCTTGATAAGCGTGGCAAAACCTCTCCCTGAAATCAATAGCCTCCCCAGCGAGCCTGACTCATAGGGATGAGCCTGAACTAAGGAATAGAAACTCTGCTGATCAGCATTTACATAAAACCTTATGGCTTCTTCTACTAGAAAAGAAGTGGATGAAATAACTGCTAAATCACCGATTAGCGATAAGCTCCATTGTCGGTTATTGGCTGAGTCATAATACTCTAGGACGTCGATGTCGGAGTATTTTCTGTTTTGAAACCTGGCACCTTCCGGGATTCTGGATTTGACTTCATCAAGGAATTTTTCGGAAGAAGATACCTTGAGATTAATAGTGTAAAGAATATCAAAGGATTCTGCTCCAGTGGAGTGCAGGCTGAATGTGGCCTGGGTTCCTCTTAGTGCTTTGGCGACAGCCCCGGATCCACCGTGCAGGCTATCAAGCTTGATAAGTTGGTCTGAAAAATCCTGAAAAGCAGGTAGGTTTTTGAGAATTTCCCAACTGGGGTCATCGACTAGCTTATTCCAGGTTTCGGCTCCATTGTGACTTTCAAAAACGAAAACCGCATTTTGGCTGATTACTTCGAGGCTGTTGATTTTTCTTACAGCGAAGTAATTGCTATAAATCCAATACCCGCCTCCGACAAGGAGCACACTCAAAAACAGAATAAGTAGGCTTTTCCAGATCTTCACAGACTTTTGAATGGGTTCAGTGGTGATTATACAAAAATCAGACCTAAGAAACACTCAAAATCGAGCGAAACTTAGGTCTGAATAAATTTGAAGTTCGGTTGATTAGCCAAGCTTGTTCAATACTTCCATAACTTCTTTCACATGGCCTCTGGAGGTTTCAAGTAATGCTTTTTCTTCCTCATTCAGGTCAAGTTCCAATACTTTTTCTACTCCGTTTTTGCCAAGGATTACTGGAACGCCTAGGTAGCAGTCATCGATGCCGTATTCGCCCTCTAGTTTGATACAAACCGGGAATACTCTTTTTTGGTTTTTCAGGATAGCTTCTACCATCTGAGCCGCTGCAGATCCTGGAGCATACCAAGCAGAGGTTCCCATAAGCTTCACTAGTTCACCACCACCGAATTTGGTTCGCTCGATGATCGCATCCAGCTTGTCTTTTGCCACTAATTCAGTCACCGGGATACCGGCTACTGTGGTGTAGCGAGGAAGAGGCACCATGGTGTCGCCATGTCCGCCCATCAGGATGGCTTGGATTTCTTTTGGAGAGATGTTTAGCTCTTCGGCCAAGAACGCTCTGTATCTAGCGGTGTCCAGGATGCCAGCCATGCCCAATACCTTGTTTCTAGGGAATTTGGACGTCAGGTGAGCTTGGTAAGTCATCACATCGAGCGGGTTGGAAACCACAATGATGATAGCGTCAGGAGAGTGCTTTATGACATTTTCGGTAACTGTCTTTACGATTCCGGCATTGGTTTCGATTAGATCGTCACGGGTCATGCCAGGCTTACGAGGTAGTCCAGAAGTGATTACTACTACGTCTGAATTGGCAGTTTTGCTATAGTCGTTTGTGCTGCCGGTGGTACGGCTGTCATATTGGTTGATTGGTGCTTTTTGGAAAATGTCTAATGCCTTTCCTTCTGCCACACCTTCTTTGATGTCAAGAAGAACGATTTCTTCGGCGATCTCGCGATAAGCCAATACGTCTGCACAGGTAGCGCCTACATTACCAGCTCCTACTACGGTTACTTTGCTCATAGATTTATAGATTTTTATTTGAATTTAATGCCGCTAAAAAGCGGCGCTAAGTTATTAAACAATGGCTAGGAATAGAAGTAGAGGCGCGAATACTTTGAGCTGGGGCAGCTCATTTTTGATAAAAGTAAAATCCGGGTGTTGGCCTGTTCTATTCGTACATTTGCCGGAGGCTGAAAAACCCGAAAGACTCTCTGTAAGATTTGAATAAGCGCTGATTGTTTGCGTTGTAGTATTCTGCCAAAGCAGTCATCATTTTGGCTTTGATTTTTGGGTTACTGTCGAAAATCTCCTGAATGGCAAAATGCGGAATTACTATAAGTTCTGCTTCCTCTGAAACGATCAAAGCCGTGTAGGTTCTCTTTGAGTTTTCCAGCAAAGAATTCTCCCCAAATGCCTCTCCTTTTCCCAAATTGAAAATGGTTTCGAAGGTATCTCTGATGTCAATAGTGAGGGTGATGGTCCCACTTTTAACCAGATAAAGTGCTTGGCTGGGGTCTTTGCTAAAAAAAACCACTTCGTCTTTGACGTATTTGCGATGGTGCATGGCAGGCAGGAAGCGTTCCATTTCTTTGTTTTTCAATCGCTCAAAAAATTTGATCTGGCCCAGAAAGCCAAACATCGTGAGGTCTTCCTCTGAGTAAGTTTTTGAAAAGGGGTTTCGCATTACTTATCGCTTTTTAAAATAAAGTAACTTTCTCGTCGCAGCGGTTGATTTTGCCCAGTCGGCTATTCTAAATCCTATCACCCAAGCTATTCTTCCTTCCGAAAGTAACACTTTCACGCCGGGTTTTAGCACCACCGGTACTTTCAAATCTATCAAAAAGTCTGAGATTTTCTTTTCCTGCTTCATTCCTAGTGGCACAAATCTATCTCCTTCTTGCCAAGTCCTTACTTCTAGCGGGAATTGCAGTTGATCTAAATCTAGCATGGCATTTTGTTTGGTTCTGTCTACCTGATCAGTCCGATCTATTTTCAGTAGCTCATACTGCGCCTCAGGTAAGTTGAGTTCAATGGCATCTGTTGAGATTATTACTGATGAAAAAGGCCTGGGCTTGGGCGCCAAAATCAGACTTTCCCGGTCCAGGTTGAGCAGATGCGTGGTGGATCCAAACAACTTTCCGGATTGAGGAGAAATACAGTGACTATGAATTTCATGAGCCTGATCCGAGTTGAACCCAAAAGGACGAAGCCAAAAATATAACAGGGAGGCAGCACCTGAGACCAGCCTTATGCTGTTCAGGTCTAGCCGGGAAATCCCCCCATCTTCCTCCTTGATATTATCCTTTACCCAGTTGTCAAAAAGAGCTGAAAAAGCCCTTCCGGTGTCTTTCAGCCTTGAAAAGCTAGTCAGTAGATTTGCCTTGCTGTCTTCGGCTACCTCGTAAAGTGCAGGTAAACTGATATGTCTAAGCTTGTTTCTTTTGTAATCCGTTTGGGCATTGGTACTGTCTTCTCTCCAGCTAATTTCTTCTGTCTTTGCGTATGCCGCTATTTCTTGGCGCGAAAATGGAAGAAGAGGTCTGATCAGCCAGTTTCTCCGCTCGGCCATCCCATATATCCCTTCGATGCCTGTGCCTCTCAGTAAGTTCAGAAAAATCGTTTCGATCTGATCGTCCTGATGATGGGCAAGTAAAATGCCCTGGAGATTTCGGGCTTTTCTCAATTCTTCAAACCAAGCATACCTAAGCGCTCTGGCAGCCATCTGCGTAGAAACCTGCTGGTCTTGTGCATAAGCCTTTGTGGCAGGCTTGTGAACATGGATTTCGATTCCTTTCGTATTGCCCCAGTGTCGGATAAAAGCCTCGTCTTCTTCACTTTCATTGCCGCGCAACTGGAAATTGACATGTGCAATCTCAAAATTGATTTCGGCGGCAAGTAAAAGATGGGCCAGCACCATGCTGTCCAGACCACCACTGCAGGCGAGTAGGTATCGAGCCTGGGTATCTAATTTAATTTTGTTCCGTATATGCCGGATAAAAGTATCGACCATTGACCAAAAATATCATTTTCTACTAATTTTGCCCACATTCGTGTTGCTATGACTCCAAAACTACTCAGGTTCTCCTTTCTTATATTTTTATTTCTAGGCTTTAGCCAGCTGGGATTTGGTCAGGATGGGTCTACTTTGGAGATCAATTCTGCAGGTTTGCTAAAAGGTGAAGACGGCTTTGAGCGATTGCTCGGAGATGTGGAAATGAAACACCAAAATTCCCTGATTTACTGTGATTCTGCGCACTTTTACAGGGAAGAGAATAGGGCGAGATTATTTGGAAATGTACGTATAGTAGATGTAGAAGACCCCGTACAGACCAATAGTGCCTACGCTGAATACGATGGTAATACTAAAATGGCTAAGCTGCGGAATGGGGTGGTTTTTAAAAATGAGAACACCACGCTTAGAACAGAATATCTTGATTACGATAGGGGGAGAAACATTGCTTACTACTACAACGGGGGAGAGGTGGTGGACTCTGTCAATGTGCTGACTAGTGAAAAAGGCAAGTATGAGGTCAGTGTTGAGCGAATCACTTTTGAGGAGAATGTGGTCTTAGTCAATCCAGATTACACTATGAAAACCAATGACCTGGTGTATTTGACTATTCCCAAAACTGCAGAGACCAAAGGCTTGACCAATCTGATATCTAAGGATGGCAATACGCTGGATGCTCAAGAAGGAAGTTTTTACGATACCCAGGCCAAGAAATTTAGGTTTTTTGAGGGAATAGTAGAAACAGAAACCAGTAGGATTAAAGCTAAGGAGTTGTATTACAGTGAGGTGGAGGCCTATTATGAGGGGAAGGAAAATGTACGTGTCCTGAATAAGGAAAGGGAAGTGGAGGTGTTTGGAGACGTAGGTGAATATTGGGAGGAGCGTAAATACAGCTTAGTTCATGGCAATGCGCTGGTGAGAAGGTATTTTGAGCAGGATACCTTGTATATGACGGCTGATTCGCTGATTTCCCAGGATAGTGAGGCGGATTCTTCCCGGTATCTTTTGGCATTTAGAGCTATAAATCTGGTGAAGCAAGATCTCTCTGGGGTAGCGGATTCCTTAGTTTATAATTATAATGACTCTACCATAGAGCTATTTCAAGACCCTGTGATGTGGAATCAAAAAAGCCAGATCACAGCCGATAGTATGGTTTTTTACATTGCTAATGAGCAGCTGGATCATGTTTTCATGAAGGATAATGCCTTTGTGATCACTCAGGATACTTTGTTGAATTTCAATCAGATGAAAGGCCGGGTAATGAATGGCTATTTCTTGGATGGGCAAATGGACAGACTGGAAATAGATGGCAATGGGGAGTCATTATATTTTGCGCTTCAGGCAGACACGGTGACTCAAGGGATAAATAAGACGCTGAGTGCTAATATTAAACTGAGATTCAAAGAGGGGGCGATTAACAGAGTTACCTATGGTGTACGGCCAGATGGGGAGTTCAAGCCCTTCCAGTTGGTGACGGAGGACAACTCAAGATTGGAGGGCTTCAATTGGAGATTTGATGAAAGGCCCACCATGGCGGCGATTCATGCTTGGCGCCGGCCAGAAGAAATCGACCCGGACGCAGAAAATTTTTTCAATCTTCCGGATATAGACCTCAGAATGCCTACCGATGAAGAGCTTCAGAAGTCCTTGGAAAAACGTGGTTGGAAACCTGAAAAAAGTAGCTTACAGTAAAAAATCTGGAAAAGAAAATTCAGTAACGAAGAGGCGCAGCAAAAATTTCATCAAGGTTAACAGAAATTAACCGCATTTTTCACCAAAAGGCTAGCCATTCAATTAATTTTGTCCGTATATTGAATACAGTAACTAATACTGCAGCGTATTGATTTAAATTCTACATGAAACGATTTCTCCTATTTTTTGCATGGCTTTGGCTGATGGCTCCCATATTTGCGGAGGCTCAACAGGTGCGTGTGCTTAGTGAGGACGTAGAATTTAAAGGTGATTTAGGCGCTACTCAGCGAAAAACTATCATCCTTCAAAACGAGGCAGACCAATCCAAAACTTACATTCTCAAGAATATTAACGGCAATGTAGGGTCTTCCCAGAAAGTGAAAATTTGCATAGGGGAGCAATGCTTTGATCCGAAAAAAGATCTTGCGAAAATAAAATTGCAATTAGGTGCGAGTGAAATCCTGACCGATATGTATTTAGATTTTGAACTAGGTATAGCGGAAGCTAGAGGTTCTTTCGATTTGACATTTGTCAATGAAAATAACCTTCGGGATGTATTTGTAGTAGAAGCCAGGTACGAGGTGGATGATCCTAGCCTGAAGGTGGACGAGTTTGATTACAAGGATATAGTCCTCAGCGATGTTTACCCAAATCCAAGTGTCAGAATAGCCCAGTTTGATTATGAGTTTAAAAATAAATCTGCGAAAGCGAGAATAGCCATCAATAGCTTTATCGGTAATCCAGTAGCTGAATATGAGCTAGATCCGGAGCGTTCTACGCTAGCCATTCCTGTAGCAGATTACAATCCCGGTATTTACTTCTATACTTTATTTCTGGATAATCAGAATATTGTGACCAAAAAGCTCGTTGTCAAGAAGTAAGGCAAAGCCAATCACCCTATAGTCATTTGAATCCGAAAAATTAACCCGTATATTTGCGGTCTTTAATATGAAAATGCGCGTACAATCCATTCTATTTCTACTACTAATACTTGCAGCAAGTGCCTGTGGTCCTTTCGCAAAGTTGGAAAAAAGCACCAACTGGGAAGAGCTATATGAGGGAGCAAACAAGTATTATCAAGAAGGAGAATATAATAAGGCGATAATATTATACGACAAGGTACTACCGGTAATACGGGGGTCAGAAAAAGCAGAGTTGGCTGATTATAATTATGCAAATTGTCACTTTAAGACCAAGCGGTACATAGAGGCCGCTGGCTATTTCAGTAACTTTTACAGAACGTATAACAGGAGTCCCTTGGCTGAGGAAGCGCTGTTTATGAATGCCTACTCCCTCTACTTGGATGCGCCGGATTACAATCTGGACCAGCAGAGTTCACAAGAGGCAGTGGCCGCGATACAGCAATTTGTGACCAGATTCCCCTCTTCAGCTAGCTATGAGCGTGCGATGGATATGCTCACAGACCTTCAGGATAGGTTTGAGCAGAAAGCTTACATGGAATCTTCCATGTACTACAGGTTGAAAGACGGACTTTATCCTGGTGATTTCTACCGTGCCTGCATCGTGAACTTTCAAAACTTCATAAAGGATTATCCAGATAGCGAATACAATGAGGAGCTTTCCTATAAGCTTGTGGAAGTGAGTACTGACTATGCTGAAAACAGTGCCTTTCTGAAAAAGGAGGAGCGGCTAAATGATGCAGTAGGATACGCAATGAACTTTTACCGAAAGTATCCTAACAGTGGCTATACTGCGGAGGTCAAAGAGTACGAAGCGTCCGCCCGTGAGGAGCTTTCCTCGCATTTGGAATTGAAAAAAGAATACGCCCAGCGTGCAGAGGAACAAAAGGCGAGAATAGCGGCTGAAGCAGTAGCTCCGGCTGAAAAGACAAACAACTGAGGAACAAATAACTTGATATAATTATGGCAATTAATCCATCCATCATCACAAGAGATTTAGATAAAATCGCTGATCAAACAGGTAATATCTATACTTCTCTTCACGTAGTAGGACAGCGAGCAAAGCAGATTTCAAACTCTTTAAAAGAGGAGTTGAATACTAAGCTTTCTGAATTTGCCTCTACTGTGGATAATTTGGAAGAAGTATTTGAAAACAAAGAGCAGATCGAAATCTCCAAATTTTACGAAAGAATGCCTAAGCCGAGCACCTTGGCTATGGAGGAATTCTTGGAAGGGAAAGTATATCACAGACTTCCTGAAGAAGAAGTAGGAGAATAATCAGATGACTCTAGTCGGAAAGAAAATAGTGTTAGGGGTATGCGGGAGCATAGCTGCCTACAAAACTGCATTTCTTACCCGATTACTAGTAAAAGCAGGAGCAGAAGTGCGAATCATTATGAGCGCTTCTGCTTTTGATTTTATTACACCCCTTACTTTGGCCACACTTTCTAAGAACCCTGTGCTTTCTAAGTTTCAAAAGGATGACACGGGTGTTTGGAACAATCATGTAGAGCTAGGGTTATGGGCAGATTTATTTTTAGTAGCACCTTTGAGTGCCAATACCCTTGCCAAATTTTCCAATGGGATTTGCGATAATCTCTTGACGGCAACTTACCTCTCAGCTAGGTGCCCGGTGATGCTAGCACCAGCCATGGATTTAGATATGTATCAGCACCCAGCTGTGGTAGAAAATCTGCAAAAGTTAAGTCGATATGGAAATAGAATAATTGATGCTGAATCTGGAGAATTGGCTAGCGGACTTTACGGTCAGGGAAGGATGGCCGAGCCTGAGCATATTCTTCATACTCTTGAGACTTTTTTTTCGGCAAGTGCAGACTATAAAGGCAAAAATGTACTCATTACCATGGGACCAACGCAGGAGGCATTAGACCCGGTCCGATTTATCAGCAATCATTCCAGCGGTAAGATGGGACTGGCGCTTGCCAATGCTTTCCTTTCACGAGGGGCAGAAGTTTATGTGGTTTCTGGCCCCATATCTGTGACTGTGGACAGGACTAGATTCAATTGGAGAGATGTAAAGTCTGCCAAAGAGATGTATGCCCATGCTGCCGAGTGGCATGCTGAAATGGACATCTGTGTATTTGCTGCTGCAGTTTCTGATTATGGCCCTGCTGATATTTCTCCGGAGAAAATCAAAAAGGATGACTCGGAGTTGACGCTGAAGCTGGTCAAAAACGTGGATATCGCCAAGGAGCTTGGAGCTAAGAAAAAAACCACCCAAATTCATGTAGGGTTTGCGCTGGAAACCGAAAATGAAGCTGAAAACGCTAAAGGAAAACTAAGTAAAAAGAATTTTGATCTGATCGTGTTGAATTCTATGCGGGATGCCGGAGCAGGATTTCAATTGGACACCAACAAGGTCAGGGTTTATCAGGCCAATGGTATGCAAGTAGAATCTGATGTGGAAGCTAAGGGCGACATAGCTGAAATGATTCTCGATCAAATCAAAAATATTCCTGTTTGGGTATGAGCTTAGATATTTCCTTATTTTTAAGTCTATGAAAAAAGGAATTTTTCTGCTTCTTCTGTTTGGTGTCAGTCAATTTCTATCTGCTCAGGAACTGAATTTTACGGTAATCATAAACAGTGACCGGGCGAGGATCCAAAACACCACTATTTTTACCCAGATGAAAACAAGCTTTGAGCAGTTTTTGAATGGAAGATCATGGACAGATGATGAATTTAGACCTGAGGAACGGATTCAGGGGAATTTATTAATTACTATAAATGATGTGCCCCAGGTAGGGACTTACAATGCCACTGTTCAAATTCAGACAGTGCGCCCGATCTACGGCACAAATTACGAAAGCCTACTTTTTAATTTTGCCGATAGAAACTGGAATTTCGATTACATAGAATCCCAGCCATTGGAATTCAACAGATTTACTTATTTGAACAATATCAGTTCTCTGCTGGCATTTTATGCCTATATCGCGTTGGGCTTGGATTATGATTCCTTTTCCCCTAGAGGAGGGAGCGATTTTTTTGCGGCAGCCAATGACATCGTCAACAATGCGCAGCAGTCCGGTAGGCAAGGTTGGGTACAGAGCACTTCTGATAGAAGAAGCCGTTACTGGCTGAATAATGATATTTACACCTCATCGGTTTTTTCGCCTATTCGGGACGCGTATTACCTTTATCACAGGCAGGGCCTTGACATTCTATTGGCGGAGCCCGATAAAGCTTATGAGAACATTCTGGAGGCTATTAGGATTTTGGCAGAGGCGAATAAAACCCAGCCAAACGGGATTTTCACCATTACCTTTATGGATGCTAAGAGTGATGAAATCGCGCAGGTTTTGAAGGATGCACCCTTAGAGATCCGAACCGAAGCGGTGGAGCTTTTGCTAGAAGTAGATCCAAATAATGCGAGAAAGTATAACGAGCTGCTGAAAAGCTAGGCTCGTTTTTTTAGCTTTGCCCAAACTAACATTTTGCTATGCTCAAGTCTTTAAGCATTTCCAATTATGCCCTGATAGATCAGCTTCATATGCAGCCAAGTCCGGGACTAAGTATGATCACTGGTGAAACAGGCTCCGGGAAATCCATCATGCTAGGAGCTGTAGGGATGCTTCTAGGGAAAAGAGCCGATACTAAGTCTCTGCTCCATGAGGATCAGAAATGCATTATAGAAGGAGTCTTTGAGCTGGGGAATTATGGGTTGGAATTATTTTTTGAAGAGCAGGATCTGGACTATGAAAGTACCTGTATCATACGTAGGGAAATCAGCCCTTCGGGCAAGTCCCGTTCCTTTGTGAATGATACCCCTGTATTGCTGGATGTGCTGAAGTCACTAGGAGCTCACCTGATGGACGTGCATTCTCAACATGATACGCTTCAGCTTGGCGAAGGATCCTATCAGTTAAGTTTGATCGATGCTTATGCGCAGACCTCGGCGGAACTGGCTTCTTATCGCTTGAAATTTAACTCCTTTCAAAAAGCAAAAAAAGAATACGCAGAGTTGAGTAAAAGGGCTTTAGAACTCCAAAAAGAGGCTGATTTCAATCAGTTTCAGCTGGACGAGCTGAGTGTGCTCTCACTAAAGGAGAATGAGCAGGCTGAGCTGGAATCTGAGCAGGAGATTCTGGAAAATGCCGAAGAAATCAAGCAGAAAATCCAGGAAATGCTTCATTTGTTCCAAGATGAGCAATATGGGATTTTGCATGGGATGGCCCAAGTACAGCAGGGAATGCAGTCTTTGTCCCGTCTGGCGCATATGTTCAAAACTGTGGAGGAGCGCTTCGAATCCGTCCATATTGAGCTTCGGGATATTGAGGAAACGCTGGGCAGTGAAGACGATAAGGTAGAGATAGATTTTGAGCGCCTGGATGAAACCCGGGACCGACTGAGTAAAATCTATCAGCTTCAGAAAAAGCACGGAGTTAATTCTGTCGGGGAACTGATGGAGTTAGAAAAGGAATTGGCAGACAAAGTCTTTCAGGTTCAAAATCTTGATGAGACTTTGCAAAATGCAAAGCTGGCACTAGATGAAGCTGAAAAGCAGGTGCAGGAAGCTGGAAAAACACTCCGAAAAAAGAGAGTGAATAGTTTTCAGGCATTTCAGTCCGAATTGGAAATGCTTCTAAAAGGATTGGGAATGGAAAATTCCAAAGTAGTGATGGAGCACAAGGCAGTTGCCCCTGGGCCTGCTGGAATGGATGAACTGGAGTTATTATTCTCCGCTAACAAAGGATCTGCTCCTCAGCCTTTGAAAAAGGTGGCTTCAGGCGGTGAATTTTCCCGATTGCTTTTTGCCATAAAATACATCATGGCAGACAAGGTAGCCATGCCAACATTGATTTTTGATGAAATAGATACGGGGATTTCCGGAGAGGTGGCATTGAAAATGGTAGGCATGATGAAGGAAATAGCCCGGAAGCATCAGGTAATTTGCATTACGCATTTGCCGCAGGTGGCAGGACAGGGGGACCTCCATTATTTTGTTTACAAGGATAATTCTTCTGCCAAAACAGTGAGTAAGATCAAGCTCTTGGATCCAGAAGAAAGGGTACAAGAGCTGGCCAAAATGATAGCTGGTGCCAGTCCATCTGCTTCGGCAGTGGAAAGCGCCAGGGAATTACTGAGCAGGTAACTCATCCCAGAGCCCATTTTAGGGGCTGGAATGATAATTTTTGCCTATTTTTGGACAGTATTTTTGAAAATAACCCCCTAGCTATATGCCAGAAAATTTGCTAAAAGGAAAACTGGGTATCATCACAGGTGCCCTGGACGAGAACTCAATTGCTTGGAAAACAGCATTGAAAGCTAAAGAACAAGGTGCAAGGTTTGTACTGACCAATGCTCCCATTGCCATGAGAATGGGCGCTATCAATGAGCTTGCTAAAGAATGTGACACCATCGTTATTCCAGCAGATGCGACCAGTTTAGAAGATATTGAGAAACTTTACACAGAAGCCACAGCGTATCTAGGTGGCAACTTGGATTTCTTGCTTCATTCCATAGGGATGTCTCCAAATATCCGAAAAGGAAGGTCTTATGGAGATCTCAATTATGATTGGGCTATGAAGTCCTACGATGTGTCAGCTATTTCATTCCATAAGATGATGCAGGTAGCCGAAAAAATGGACATCATGAACGAGTGGGGTTCTATCATTGGGCTTTCTTACATCGCAGCTCAGCAGGTATATCCTTTCTACACTGATATGGCTGATGCTAAAGCTTTGCTGGAAAGTATAGCCAGAGGTTATGGATATAGATTTGGAAAGCTGAAAAAAGTGCGAGTGAATACCATTTCTCAGTCTCCCACCAAAACCACCGCAGGTACTGGGATTGGAGGATTTGATTCGTTCTATAATTTCGCAGAGTCGCTTTCCCCTCTGGGAAATGCCTCAGCCGAAGAATGTGCAGAATACATCGTGACCATGTTCTCTGATTATACCAGGATGGTGACCATGCAGAACCTTTTCCATGATGGAGGGTATTCCTTCACTGGAATTTCGGAAGATATCATGGAGAAGTTCAAGGATATGTAATCTGCTTACCCTCACTCAAGGCCCTTTGGAATCTCCGAAGGGCTTTTTTTTGTCTTTACTTTTAAGATGTGAAAAGGTATATTGACGAATAATGCCTATAGCTGAATAAAAAAAACGCCCCATGCCATTTTTAGAAGTTAATGAGACTAGATTGTATTACGAGGACACTGAGCTGGGTGATGAGGTGATCGTTTTTTCCCATGGATTACTGTGGAGTCAGCACATGTTTCGGGAGCAGGTAGAATTCCTCAAGACCCGTTTTAGGGTAATCGCTTACGATCATCGAGGACAGGGTCAAAGCCAAGTGAAGCAACCGTTCGATATGGATACCCTTACCGAAGATGCCGTGGAGTTGATCCGGTCACTTACCGATAAACCGGTACACTTTGCAGGGCTTTCCATGGGGGGCTTTATTGGGATGAGATTGGCGGCCCGGCATCCGGAATTAATCAAAAGCCTAATTTTAATGGAAACATCAGCCAATGCTGAGCCAGTGGAAAATCTTCCTAAATATACTACGCTGACAAAAATCGTGAAGTGGTTTGGTGTACTGCCCTTGGTGGCCAATAAAGTGATGCCAATCATGTTTGCAGAGAGCTGGCTCCATGATCCTTTAAACCGGGATAAGGTGGATTATTGGAAGAAACAGCTTCGGTTGAATGCCAAAACAATAGTAGGTCCAGTAGAAGGAGTCATCCGGAGAAAAGGAATTGAAGATGAGCTGGCTATGATTAAGTGCCCTACCTTGATCATAGTTGGTGATGAAGATGTAGCCACTCGTCCAGAAAAATCCAAATTTATACAGATGGGGATACGGCATGCCAGATTGCATGTAATCCCTGGAGCTGGTCATAGCAGTTGCATAGAAAAGCCAAAAGCTATCAATCACCTGCTTGGCGACTGGCTAATAGAGAAGAGTTGAAACTCCACCAGAAGTTGATCTAGTCGCGGATTAGTTTTTTTTCAAAATTTTTCTCGAAAACCTGAACCTTTTGGCTACATTAAATGTATATACATTAAATACACTGACAAACTATGGGAAGTCTAGAAGAAGCAATCAAACAGAAGGAATTTATAAGCCCTTTCAATAAGCTGGTGGTTAACTTGCTCTACACGCACAGTTATCTTGTATCAGCACAGAATAGACTTTTAAAACCTTTTGACCTTTCGCCTGAGCAGTACAATGTGCTGCGGATTTTGCGAGGACAAAACGGAGTTCCTACTACAGTTTCTTCTATTCAGGACAGAATGTTGAACAAAATGTCCAATGCCAGTAGGTTGGTAGAAAAATTAAAAGCAAAAGGCCTGGTAGAGCGCAGAGAATGCCCTACAGATCGGCGTCAAGTAGATATTTTGATTACTGAGAAAGGATTACAAATTCTGGAAGAGCTTCAGTCTCATATGGAAGGGTTTAATAATCAAGTAATTAATCTCAGTAAAGAAGAAGCTGTTCAAATGAATGAGCTACTGGATAAACTCCGGGGTTAAAATTTTTCCTACAAAACATGTCTATACATTAAAATTCAATACAATCAATCTTAAATCTAAACAAACAAAGTTATGAGTACTACAAAATGGACTATCGACCCTACACACTCTGAAGTTGCATTCAAAGTAAAACACTTAGTGATCTCCACCGTGACTGGTTATTTCAAGAAATTTGAAGGTAGCGCTGAAAGCGAATCAGAGGATTTTGATGGAGCAAGCGTATCCTTTACGGCTGATATTGACAGCATAGATACCAATCAGTCAGATAGAGATAATCACCTGAAGTCTTCGGACTTTTTCGATGCAGAAAACCATCCTAAATTGAAATTTGAAGGCAAGATCGCGAACGACGGAGGAGATTATAAACTGGTAGGTGACTTGACTATGAGAGGCACTGCCAAGCAAGTTGAGCTGGATGTTGATTTCGGTGGAGTAGCAGGTGATCCATATGGACAGACTAAAGCTGGGTTCGAAATTGAAGGTAAAATCAACAGAAAAGATTTTGGTCTTTCATGGTCAGCAGTGACAGAAGCGGGAAGCGTAGTGGTAAGTGATCAAGTTCGGTTGCTGCTAAGTGTGCAGCTGGTAAAGCAGGCTTAAAAGCGACGGCTAAAACTAAGCCAGCATTCAGAATATGATAAGCTATGGGGATTTTTCCTCATAGCTTTATTTTAAACTTAATTACCTATACAGCATGAAACCACTAATTAAAGGTATACATCACATTACTGCGATTGCCGGTAACCCTCAGCAAAATGTGGATTTTTACACCGGGATCCTAGGACTGAGGCTGGTGAAAAAAACCATCAATTTTGATGCCCCGGATGTTTATCACTTCTATTTTGGGGACGAGCTTGGCAGTCCAGGGACCGTCTTTACTACTTTTCCTTTCAAAGGAGCTAGAAAGGGCACCAAGGGAACTGGAGAGCTTACCTATACTGCTTTCTCCATTCCGAAGAATTCTCTGGATTACTGGATTGAGCGCCTGAAGAAATTCCGAATCCCGGTTTCAGATGTACTTACCCGATTTGGTGAAAAGTTGATCCGATTTGAAGATCATGACAGTATGGGAATAGAGCTGGTTGCAAATGATGAGGATGATAGGGCAGGCTGGACCTATGGGCAAGTGCCGATAGAGTATTCCATCAAGGGGTTTTACGGAGCGACTTTAAACCTCAGAGCAAAGGAACTCACCGAAAAGCTACTGACTGAGCACATGGATTATCGTTTTATTGGAGAGGAAAATGGACGATTCCGATACGGTATAGCCGGTAAGCCTGGCGATATCATAGATATAGTTGTAGACAAATCGGGCAGCCGTGGTATGCAGAGTGCCGGTACAGTTCATCACATTGCTTTCCGCACAGAAAATTCCGCTTCGCAATTAGAAGTCCAAGAAATTTTAATGAATAATGGCTATCAAGTGACTGAGGTGAAGGATAGAAATTATTTTAACTCTATTTATTTTAGGGAACCCGGTGGAGTACTCTTTGAGGTCGCTACAGATGAACCGGGTTTTGCGATCGATGAAGAAGAAGCTCATTTGGGAGAATTGATCAAATTGCCAGACTGGGCAGAACCTAGTCGGGAAAGAATAGAAGCTAGCCTGACTCCAGTTAAATTAAACATTGAATCGTATGCCTAGTCTTAAAACGGGAGGAATTCCTCTTTCTCAAGCAAAAAAAGCTGCGATACTTATTCACGGTCGGGGGGCAAGTGCAGAAAGCATACTCGCTTTGAAGGATTATTTAAGTCTGGGTGAATATGCTGTTTTGGCCCCTGAAGCTAGGGGGGGTACCTGGTATCCCTACAGTTTCATGGCTCCAGATAAGGCAAATCAGGTGGCTTTGAAGGAGTCTCTGACTATAATCAAGGCAGCTTGGGATCAAATTTCTCAGGCAGGCATCGCACCTGAGAATGTGGTACTAATAGGTTTTTCCCAAGGGGCATGCCTCAGTCTGGAATTTGCTGCGCAAAATGCTCAGAAGCCAAAAGCAGTAATTGCATTTACTGGAGGATTGATCGGCGAAAAAGTTCAGGAGGAAAAATATTCTGGGGATTTCCACGGCGCACAAGTTTTTATTGGAAGCAGTGAAAGAGACGTTCATGTGCCTCTGTCCAGAATAAAGGAATCTGAAACCCTACTGAGCAGGATGGGCGCAAGCGTGAAATTATTAATCTTCAAAGACTCAAATCATACCATCCGCAAGGAGGAGATTGATTGGGTGAATGAAAATATATTATAAATAGGTTTTCTTAATTCGAAAAATCCTTTGGCAGTTTGTCAAAGGATTTTTTTTTGATTTTAATTTTCATGGTATATCTCAAAGCTCTCTTAATAAGAATAATCTCGCTTTTTCACCTCCAAAACACCGAATAAATCCCTTAAAAATTATTTTGTAACTAACTGATAATAAAATAAATGGGTTCATTTTTTGGAATTTACTCAATGTAATGAGTAAATTTACTCAATTTTAAGAGTAAAACTTATGAGTTATCAGCGGTCAGAGAAAAATCAAATCCAAAAACGTCTCTGTGATGAGCCTAGAATGTTCATCCAGGTGATCTATGGCCCGCGTCAAGTAGGTAAGACTACCATGATTCGCCAGATTATGAAGGATGCGGATCTGCCGCATACCTTGGTGGCGGCTGATGCAGTACCTGCGACTGACAGGCTATGGATTGCCCAGCAATGGGAAAATGCGCGCATGAAGCAGAGTGCAGCTCCAGCACTGCCTTACATGCTGGTGATAGATGAGGTTCAGAAAATCGACAATTGGAGTGAGCAGGTCAAAGCCGAATGGGATAAGGATACTGCTGAGGAGCGGGATATTCGAGTGGTTTTATTGGGTTCGTCCCGACTGATGCTTCAGCAGGGATTGACAGAGTCGCTTGCCGGGAGGTTCGAATCTACCTATTTGGGACACTGGTCATACAAAGAAATGAAAGATGCCTTCGGCCTTTCGCCAGAGGAATTCATCTGGTATGGGGGATATCCCGGGGCGATTCTCCTCAAGGAAGATGAAGACCGATGGAAGAATTATGTTCGGGATGCGCTCCTGGAGACAAGTATTTCAAAGGATATACTCATGCTGACTCGTGTAGATAAACCAGCACTTATGAAGCGTCTCTTTGAGATTGGTTCATCCTATTCAGGTCAGGTGCTGAGCTTCACAAAGATCATGGGACAGCTCGCTGATGCGGGGAATACCACAACACTCGCCAATTACCTGGAGCTCTTGAATGAAGCTGGGTTGCTAGGAGGTATGGAAAAGTACAGTCCAAACTTGGTCAGGAAGCGCTCTTCCAGTCCCAAATTCATGGTGCACAATACGGCTATCATGTCTGGTGTTTCTAATGAAACTATGGAAACACTCCGTGAAGACCACCGCGCCTGGGGTCGCTGGGTAGAGTCGGCTGTGGGGGCACATTTGGTGAATCAAGCCTTCAAGGAGAGGGAGTTGCATATTTACTATTGGCGGGAAGGGAATGATGAAGTTGATTTCGTAATCGAGTACAAAAAGCGGATCATTGCCTTGGAAGTGAAGACCTCTAAGGTGGGCGGGTTGGCCGGTTTGAACTCTTTTGCCACTACTTACCATCCAGAAAAGTCACTGGTGATCGGTACGGATGGAATCCCCTGGGAGGAGTTTTTGCAGATGGATGTACTTGAGCTATATAGTTGAAAAGACAGTCAGTTGGCTGTCTTTTTTTTGCTAAAAATTATTCTTTAATGTACTTATATTCAGTACTTAAAGTGTGTTTTTTATAATTTACTCAATATGCTGAGTAAATCTACTCAGTGCATTGAGTATTATGATTTCTAGAAGGAATAACTTACCTGAGAACCTAGCTCAGGATCGAGTTCTACATTTGCAAAGACACCGATCTCCTGCTGAAGATCTTCCACGTGGCTGATGATACCAACGATCCGGTTTTCGTGGCGAAGTGATTTGAGCGTTTCAAAAACCACCCGTAGTGCATTTTTATCCAATGCTCCGAAACCTTCATCCATGAAGAAAAAGCTTTGATCTGCTTGGTTGAGAGCTTTTACTTTCTCTGCCAAAGCCAATGCTAAACACAGGGAAGCTTGGAAAGTCTGACCTCCGGAAAGCGTTTTAAGCAAGCGCTTTTTTCCGCCGTTCAAGTAGTCAATAACCCAGAAGGTATTGTTGTCGTCAATTTCCAAGCTTAGGCGATTTTTGCAGAGCTTCATAAAGCGAACATTCGCTGTATTACAAAGCTCTTTCAGGTAAATCGAACTTACAAACTTCACGAAGCCACTGCCTCGGAACAGGTTGTCCAGCTCCTTGAGGTAACTTTCCCGGGTTTCCAGCTTGGCGAAATTTGCCTGAATATTTTTCTTCTCGGCTAGTTTAGAGATGGCTTCCTGGATCTCTTGGTCAAGCAATAGTACCTGGTTTTGGCAGGTCTCCGCATTGATTTTCAAATTTTCGAAGGAAGAAAAGAGCTCTTGAAAAGCTTGCTCCAGAAAATCCGCTACTCCTGCTTCGGCTTCCAATTCCTGAATTCTATTTTCAGCAATGTCATACTTTCGGTCAAAGTCGGCAATGTCTTTTGCTACCTTTTCGGCATCTATGGAATGTTGGAAAAGCTGGATCAGTCGCTCCTCATCCAAGAATCCATGCTGAACTTTTAACTCATTGTATTTTAAAGAAAGCAGCTCTAGCTTTTCCGTACGCTGGTCTCGTAGCTGTGTGAAATTGGCCAGATCTGCCAAGTTCTTGTCCGATACGCTGCGTTTTTCACGAAGATGTTTTTGTTTTCCTTCGAGCGATTGAAGCGCCTCCTCAATGTCTTTTTCCACCTTGTCAATGGCGGCTTGTATCTGCGAGGATTCTTTGGTAAAAAACTGCTTGCAGAAAGCCATATCACGGATTTCCTCTTTTTTTGCGGAAATACTGGAAAGCACTGATTGAAGTTTGAGCTGGGCCTGTTGCAGTTCTTTTTCTGATTTCTCAATCGAAACCCGCTCAGCATCCCAGTTTTTGCGAAGCGTTTTCACTTCTTGGATGAGTTTTTCCCGGCTTTGGGAACTGTGTTCTATGGCCTGGATTTTCGTCAATAATTCAGCATGTGAACCAATTCCTTCTTTGGCAAGAGTGGTTTTGATGGAACTGAGGTTTTCACGCAATTGCTGTAAGTCCTTCTTTTTCGCAGCGCTGTTTTTTTGATGATTTTCGAGATGAAAGCGCAATTCACTTTGTGTGGATTTGGAAGTTTGTATCTGCTCAAGAAGTAGCTTAGCACTCTTTATTTGCTGGGTTATTTCCCCTAAATCTACAGCTCCATCACCTTCAAGCGGATTTGGATGGTCCATGGCTCCGCAAAGTGGACAAGGTTCGCCCTGATGCAGTAAGTGAACATGGGCGGCAAGGCCTTGTTTTTGTATCACCCCATCCCGTTGTTTCTCCAGTTCCTGAATGGCGGATTTCTGAGTAGATTCCCAGTTCTCCAGGGAGCCCAGATTAGCAGGAATAGTGCTTTGTAAGGTCTCAAGTTTTTGGTTGATTCGCTCAACTTCTGTTGTTATTTCGGTCTCTTCAGCTTGAAGTTTATCCAATTGATTTTCCAGGTTTTTCCAGTCTTTAGCCCAACTGAGTAAATTAGCTAGGAAGGAGCTATCCGTAGAACTAATCTTTTCTGCCTCTGTTTCTAGCTCAGCGATTTTTGCTTCTAGTGTCTTTTGAGTCTGTTTTCTTCTTTCTATGGTTGGCTGTAAATCCTGCAGCTTATCATTGGCCACTACTCGCTGAGTTTCCAGGTTTTGGATTTCTATGACTTTTTTCAAATCACGGATTTTCGCTTCGCGATGTGGGCGCTCCTGATTTTTCTTTTTGAGCTCTACTTCTTCTTTTTCTAGGTCAGCTACTACTTTGGCCAGCTCAATTTTGAAGCGCTCACAGTCAATTACGCTTACTTTGTACTTTTCCAGCTCGGCTTTTGTGTCCCGAATCTGTTCCCAAACTGGGCGAAGATGGGTTTTAGCTTTGATAAATTCGGAGTGAAGCTGCCGCTGTTTTTCGATTTCGGGGCGCTGTAAATTCAGGCTTTCTCGTTCTTTCCTAAACTTGAGCAATTGAAGATTTTTACTTCGTAGGTCTTCTTGAAGTCTGAGTTTAGCTTCTGCGGTTTTTAGCTTTTGCGAAGCTTCTGTGGCCTGCTTTTTCAATTCCTTAAACTGACTTTGCTTTTCAGTCAACAGTTGCTCAGAAAACTCTTCCAAACCCTGCGATTGCGTTTCCAGACGGATTTTTTGCTCTTTTACTGTTTTGAGAAGAGTTCTAGTTTTGTCTTGAAGATCAAATCGCTCCAATCCAAAAAGCTCCTTCATCATCTTAGCCTGGTCCAGCGGTTTTTGATCGATAAATTCTCGGAATTTCCCCTGCGGAATGATCACAGTCTGCTTGAAATGCTCTTTTTTCATGCCGATAATTTCCTCAGCACTAGAACTAATTGGTTCCCAATTTCCATCTACCTTTTCATAAAATGAGCGCTCCGCGGGCTTGATATCATCAAAATTCTTTGAGTTTCTTTTCGCTGAATAGCGAGCCAAGTAGGTTTTAGCATTATTTCGTCCTGAGCTAAACTCAAAATTCAAAAGCAGTAAATCACTCTGCAAATTGACCATGCTGTTCTTTTCTCCCCGGTCGGAAAGCCGCTCGGTGCTTCCATAGAGTGCCAGAAGAATCGCTTCCAAAATCGAGGATTTTCCGCTGCCCACCGCACCAAAAATTCCAAACAATCCGGCTGCTGTAAGCTTATCAAATTCTATCGTCTGCTTCTCCTTGTAGGAATACAATCCCTGAATGTCAAGTCTAATAGGAATCATGCTTCGTTGTTTTGGCTGATGACTTCTTTGAAAATTGTGAGCAATTCTTCGTTTGGCTCCTGGCCTTTGTCGCTTTCATAGAAAAGTTTGAAGAGGCTTTCCATATCTTTTCCTAGGTCTTCTACTTGCAAACTGGTGTTTTCCCGGCCCAAAGGATTTTTGATCTGAGGGATCAGGTTCACGATTCCGTCGTGGGCTTTCATGATTGCTTTTCGGGTGGCCGCTTCTATGGAACTTTCCGTGATGTAAGTCAACTCTACAAAGCAGTAGGGATTTTCTTCAAGCCATGCCAGGGTATCTGTTAGTTTATCGAAGGTTTTGCGGTAAAGTGGTCTTCCTTCTTTTAACCCGACTGGCGTAAAGGTGACAGGTTTTTCTGGTTCGGCTTCGATGATCACCACTTGCTTTTGCTGGTCTGCTTCGCTAAAAGAGTAAGCGAGAGGCGAACTGGAATATACCACTGGACAATGCTCGTGCCCTACCGCATGGTAGCGATGTAAATGACCTAAAGCTGCATATTGGATTTGATAAGGGATATTTCTGGTGAAAAGAGCCTGTGTTCCGCCAACATGAAGAATCGGTCGCTCAGATTCTGGTTCGGCTTCCGGTTTTTCTCCTTCTTTCATAAAGAAAAAGTGTCCGGCAAAGAGATTTACTCCTTTTTCATCGCAGTATTGCTCTGCAATCTCGTTCCACTTTGCACCCATCAAATTGCGGAATTCCTCCTCACGATCTCCTTCGCCCAAGTAAGTTTTCATCGAAACCTCATTGGCATAAGGAGCTAAAATGATTCGAACTGGAAAGTCAATTTGGGGCAGTTTCATCTCTACAAAACCTGTTGCAGACTGTGTGATCTCTATACCATTATCCAACTTTCCAGTTGGGATGACGGTGTCGTATTTTCCATAAAAGAATATGCCCATTTCGCGGGCCAGTGGATCCGGGGCTTCGACAAATTGCGTACTGTCATGATTTCCGGAGATGGCGATAATCGGCCGTTTGCCGCCTTTGGAGAGCCTGCGGAGTGATTTGTAAAGCAATTCTACAGCTTCGTGATTGGGATTGAAGGTATCGAAAATATCACCCGCTAATAGGATCAGATCCACTTCTTCTCTATCTGCGATCTGCTGGATTTCTTCTAAAACCAGCTTTTGCTCTTCTAGTCTGGAGTATTCTTGCAATCTTTTGCCCAGGTGCCAATCGGCTGTGTGGAGGATTTTGATCATGTGTATGCTAAAAGTGTACAAAGAACTAAATTACTTTAGCCTAAGGCTAGCTGCAAGCTATTTGAAACAATTGACATGAATTGGCATCTTTATTGAAAAGCAGGCGGTAATTCAGATCGATCTATGTGGAATTGGGTTCTTATTGTAGTGGCCGCTATCTTGCCAGAGTATGCGCAGCCAGAGATGGCCTCAGATGCGCTGCTGATCCAGGAGGGGACGGCTAGTTTTTATGGTCGGAGATTTCATCTTAGGAAGACTTCCAATGGGGAGATTTTTCATATGGACAGTCTTACAGCTGCCCACAAAACGTTGCCCTTCAACACCCGAGTAAAGGTCACCCGTGTGGATAACGGGGAATCGGTATGGGTGAGAATCAATGATCGACTGCCCAGAAATTCCAAACGCATCATAGACCTTTCAAGAAAAGCAGCTACAGACCTGGGCTTACTTCACGATGGTATTACCAAAGTGCGGATCGAAGTGGAAAATCTGCAAGAAATCCACCGGCTGATCGAATACTATGGAGAGGAACCACCGGCTACGATTCGCTTGAGACCTGTGGAGGATCCTATCCAAATTCCCGAGGGGGAACTCGACCTGTCTATTCCACCTAATTTTTAGAATCATTAACATCCTTTATGCAATAAAGATTTTGACATTGAAGAATTTGTTAGTTTCTTAATAGCGGAAACTATTATTTCAATGAAAAACTTAAACGCACTATTTTTCTGTAGCCTCCTTGTTTTTATGAGTTCTTGTGAAAAAGAACAAGAGCAAGTCGAAGAAGCCCCTACTGAATCATTTAGAAACGAAGTAGCCGCCACTGAGGTAAATGTCGCAATGGCTGAGCTTAAGAGCTTTGATTACCTGATCCAAGCCACCGGTAAGCTGGAAGCTGGGGCTGAGGTCATGTCGGTGATCGAGCAGGCAGGGTATCTACTCGAAGTAAATGTACGGGAAGGTCAGTTTGTACAAAAAGGTGAATTGTTAGCTCGATTGGATGCTACCGAGTCT
Source organism: Algoriphagus sp. TR-M9 (assembly GCF_027594545.1). Classification (NCBI taxonomy): domain Bacteria; kingdom Pseudomonadati; phylum Bacteroidota; class Cytophagia; order Cytophagales; family Cyclobacteriaceae; genus Algoriphagus; species Algoriphagus halophytocola. The sequence continues at coordinate 361,603 of NZ_CP115160.1, forward strand.
GAGTTTAGGTTGGAAAAAGCCAAAATAGCCTTGCGGAATGCCAATGCCGAGTATGAGTCTGCCAAAATGGGTTTTGCGGCATTATTTGCCTCTGAGAACAAAGAACAGCAGGAAGTGGTGGATGAGCAGCTCAAGGCAAAAAGTGGGGTTTTCCTCGCTGAAGTAGAGCTGAAGGAAGCCCAAATGAGTTTTGATAGGAGTGAAGTGAAAGCCCCTATTTCCGGGCAGGTGGCAGATTTGAAATTTAAAGCGGGGAGTCTGGTCGGAGCCAATGAGGAGCTCTGTGAAATACTGGGTACAAACGAGATGATTCTAAAGGTAAAAGTGCTGGAGTCCGATATCAGTTTGATCTCCCTGAATCAAAAAGCTGAAGTTTATCCTATTTCAAGCACCGAAACGGCCCTAACCGGAAAAGTCACCGGAATCAACCCGAAAGTAGATGAAAGTGGGCTGGTTCAAGTGTCCATTACATTGGGTGCCAACAAGAATTTGCTGCCTGGGATGAACGCAAGAGCAGTCATTCGAGCACCACAAAATAATAGCTTGGTGGTTCCAAAAGACGCTTTGGTTTATCGATCAGGAAGAGCAGTGGTCTTTACGATTGAAAATGAGGAATCGAAGTGGAACTATGTGGAAGTGGGAAAAGACAACGGGGAAGAAGTGGAAATACTAGAGGGGATTGAGCCAAACAGCACGGTGATCACTTCCAATAACCTTCAGCTTGCACATCAGGCGCCGGTTCAAATTGTAAAGGAATAAGCCATGGTTAGATTTTTACTGGCCCGTCCCATTGCAGTTTTCATGACTTTTTTGGCGTTGATGGTGTTCTCTTTCATCGTACTGCGTACCCTGCCCATATCTCTACTTCCGCCGATAGATGTGCCGCAGATCGTGGTCAAAGTCAGTTACCCCAATGCTTCTCCCGAGGCCATAGAGCAGAATGTATTGAATCCTATACGAGAGGGGCTGATCACGCTCAATGGTTTGGAAGAAATGGACTCCAAAGCAGGTTCTGAAGTGGGGACTATACGGCTCACCTTCGATTATAGCACGCAGATGGAGTTGGCATATATTGATGTCAATGAGAAGATAGACCGGCTTACCAATTCACTTCCAGAAGATCTGGCTCGCCCTGAAGTCATCCGGATCAACACTTCGGACATTCCCGTGGCGCGGGTTCAAGTGGTGCCAAAAGAAGGAGTGAGTGAGGTCGAGGTAAGTCTTTTGGCAGAAAATGTACTGAAGAAAAGAATAGAACAGCTTCCGGGCGTTTCTCTGGTAGATATCAATGGGAAAAAGGAAAGGATCATCACAGTTCAGCCGGATGAACAAGCCCTAGCTGCACTGGGGATGACTCAGCAAAACGTAATTTCTGCCATACAGTCAGGCAATTCAGATTTGCCGGGTATCTCCGTAAAAGACGGGCAATTTAGATATTTCTTGCGACTGGCTACACGGGTGGATACCCCTGCAGACATTGAGAGTTTGCCAGTTGCTGCTGCTTCTGGAGCTATTATTTCTTTGGGAAAACTGGCATCAGTCAAGTATGAAACTCAGGAGAATTTAGGGTATCACCTTTTTGGTACCCAGGAAAGTCTAGTCATTACCGTGCATAAGCAGGCTTCGGCCAAAATGAATGAGCTTATACCTGCGCTGAAAGAGGCTTTGGAACTCTTCAAAGTGGATTATCCGCAAGTGGATTTCGAACTGACCCAAGACCAATCCAATCTCCTGAATGCGGCCATTTCCAATCTGGAAACGTCCTTGCTCTTTGGAGGGATGTTTGCCTTTGCGGTGCTTTTCCTTTTTATGAAGGATTACCGGCTTCCTTTGATTATCGGCTTGAGCTTGCCTTCTTCTTTACTGATCAGTTTTTTGGTTTTTTACTTCTTCAACCTGTCTATCAATATCATTTCCCTTTCAGGTTTGGCACTGGGAATAGGTATGCTGATAGATAATGCTATCATTGTTTTGGATAACATTACCCGGAAGCGGGAAAGTGGTCTTGGACTATTTGACGCATGTGTGGAAGGTGTGAACGAGGTGATGGGCGCACTGATCAGTTCGGTCCTTACCACCTTGGCAGTGTTTGTGCCTTTGGTTTTTCTGAGCGGAATCTCAGGAGCACTGTTTTTTGATCAGGCGGTGGCGGTGACGGCAATTTTGTCCGTATCGCTAGCAGTGGCATTTATACTATTGCCTATGCTCTACTTTTTACTGTTTTCGCGCAGCAAGAAAGCCTACGATAATCAAGAGGGTCGGATATTCAGCAAGGTACTGGATCTCTACGAAGTGGGGTACAGAAGTGTGACTCAAAACCGGAATCTATCCTTTGTGCTGTTTTTAGTACTTATTCCTTTAGGTATAGGGATAAGTCTTCTACTGAAATCAGAGGGATTGCCTGAAATCGAAAAACTAGACGCAACGCTAGAGGTGGATTGGAGTGAGCCTATTTCGGCAGCGGAAAATAGGGACAGAGTGGTTTCGCTACTGAATACTTTGCAAGGAATTTACACACAAGCAGAAGCTGATGTGGGCGTACGTCAATTCTTATTGTTTGATGGGGAAAACTCCATTCAGCAGGCACTTTTGTACTTTTTGTTTCCTACAGTGGAAGAAAAAGTTTCTGCCATTGCCGAAATGGAGGCTTTCCTCAAGGATAACTACCCTGAGGCTTCCTTTACGCTGGGTGATGCCCCGAATGCGTTTGATCAATTGTTCAGCTCCTCACTTCCGTACTATGAAGTGAGGTGGAAGGACCTGGAAGGCAAAGAAGCTATTCCGGAGGAAAAAATGGACCCTTGGTTGAGCCAGTTTCCTACGCAGCAGTGGGAGCGTGGTCCTGGCTTGCAGAAGGAAGCTTCTGTGGTTTTTACACTTAGAGCGGATAAAATGGCCACTTATCAGATTCCAGTGGATGCCGTTCAGGATCAGATCAACAAGCTCTTTGGGAGCTATACCATTACAGATATCAAGAGATTTGGGGAGATTACTCCTATCCGGCTGAAGGAACCAAACTCAAGGTTTGAAGACCTACTCCGGACCACCAGGGTTTCTGCCTCGGATTCTGTTTCTTACATTTTGGGGGAATTTGTGGAGCATGACTATGAGGATCACTATAAATATGTGACTGCAGACAAAGGCGGAATCTACCAATCCCTCAATGTGACCTCGGAAGACCCGGATGAGCTGGCGAGTGAATATATCCGATGGGGGCAGGAGAAAAACCTAGGAGTGACCATGGTAGGGCAGTATTTTAAGGATAAGGAGAATATCCAGCAATTGATCGGGATTTTGCTTATATCTGTATTGCTGCTGTATTTTATTCTGGCAGCTCAATTTGAAAGCTTCATTCAGCCTTTGATTGTGGTGTTTACCCTTCCCTTAGGGATAGGAGGAGCTTTTCTGGTGCTTTGGATTTGCGGAGCCTCACTCAATGTCATGTCAGCTATAGGTCTAGTAGTGATGCTGGGAATCATGGTAAATGATGCCATTTTGAAAATAGACACCATCAACAGGCTAAGGGCTGATTTTGTGGAGTCGGATATTATTTCTGCCGGGGAAGCGTTGGAAATGGCACTTCACAAAGCCGGTCAGATCCGCTTAAAGCCTATCCTGATGACCTCCATAACCACTATTTTGGCATTGATTCCTATAGTTTTCAGTAGTGGTTTAGGAGCGGACTTGCAGAGACCTTTGGTGTTTTCTGTCATTGGTGGGCTTACTATTGGCACACTCACCTCCTTGTACTTTGTGCCTTTGGCCTATTGGTTTACCGTCTCAAAGAAATCTTTAAAATCCAGCTGAGATGACTCCATTTCGAATATTGATTGTCTTTGTGGTGCTGTCCATACTAGGGTTGGCCACTATCCCTATGCTGTCTGTGGATCTCAATCCCAGAGAGCGGGAGCCGGTTTTGACAATTTCTTATTTTATTCAAAATGCATCTCCTGAAATCGTAGAAAAACTGGCTACAGCACCCTTGGAAGGTACTTTTTCCAGACTTTCTGAGCTGAAAAAAATCAACTCTACATCCAGCTATAATAGAGGCTCTATCACACTGAGATTCGACAAAAAGGCAGATATAGAGATGAAGAAATTTGAGGTCTCTGCGATGATTAGGCAGGTGTATCCACAGATGGACTCCAGGGTGGGCTACCCCAATGTCTCTCAGTCCAATCAAGAGCGCTCAGATACAAAGAGCCCCATATTGATTTATAGTGTCAATGGACCATTCGCATCTTTTGAGATCAAGAAAATCACGGAGGATATTTTAAAGCCTGCCCTGACACGGTTTGAGGAAGTGGAGGAAGTCGCAGTGCGAGGTGCAGAAAATCTGCAACTGTTTGTCACTTATGATATTCAGAAAATGCAGGCCTTTGGAGTGACCCGAAGTGAGCTTTCTTCCAAGCTTAACCGTGCTTTTGGACTGTCCTTTCCGGGAGCTGTGAAAAATACAGAAGGGAAAACCCTTTTTGTCCAGGTGGATCGTTCCCTGCGGGATAAGGAGCAGATTGAAAACTTGGTGATAGCTGAAGGAGATGGTGTGGAGGTCCGGTTGAAAGATGTGGCCAGTTTGACCTTGGAAGAGGCAGAACCCATGAGGTATTACCGGATCAACGGGAATAACTCGGTGACCATGTCTGTTTACAATCGAGACGGGGTGAATAAGGTGTTATTGGCTAAGGAGCTGAAACAAGCTATTACCAACACTGCGCATCTTTTACCTGCCGGCTTTGAAGTCAGGCTGGAAGAGGACGATACCGAATACCTAGAAATAGAGCTAAACAAGATCTATAAGCGATCAGGTTTGTCCATTTTGATTTTGGTGGTATTTATCTTTTTGATCAACAGAAACTTAAAATACCTCAGTATCCTGTTTCTCGGGATTTTGGCCAATCTCAGCCTTTGTGCCATTGTTTTGTATTTTCTGAAAGTAGATATTCATCTGTATTCCCTTGCCGGACTTACGATTAGCTTTGGCCTGATAGTGGACAATGCAATCATCATGATCGATCATCTGCACAAACACCGCAATAGAAGGGTGTTTTTGGCTTTGTTGGCAGCTTCCTTGACTACGATCGCTGCGCTGATGATTGTCTTTTTTCTGCCAGAGGAAGACCGTAAAAATCTCTCGGAATTTTCCATAGTAGTATCGGTGATGCTGGGCATTTCATTATTGATCGCGCTGGTATTTACCCCGGCGTTTTATCAGGTGATGTTCAAGGAGTCTGTGAGTCAAGGTAGGAAACTGACAGTTTTTAAGCTACGAAGGCGTGTCAGGGTTTTGCGCAGCTATGAAAGCGGAATAGCCTGGACAGCCCGTTACAGGAAAACCTTTATTGCGTTTTTGATTTTACTTTTTGGACTGCCCATCTTTTATCTTCCTGCCAAGTGGGAGGGACAGGAGTGGTACAACAAAACCGTTGGCAACACTTTTTACCAAGAGGAAATCAGACCTTATGTGGACAAAGCTTTGGGGGGATCCATGCGGATGTTTGCCCGCGGAGTATATGAAAAAGGAGGCTACAGAGAGGCAGAGAAAACTCGCTTGTATGTATCCTGCCGTTTGCCTTTTGGGAATACCCTGGAGCAGATGGATTTTATCATGCGTGAGTTTGAATCCTACCTGAAAGGAGTGGAGGGGATAGATCAGTTTGTGACCAATGTGAGCGATGGGCAAAATGGTTTTATCTCTATTACCTTCAAGGATGAGTATGAAAACGGGGCGCTGCCCTATCAGCTGAAGGGCAAGTTATCCGTAAAATCTACCGATTGGAGTGGGGCCAGGTGGAATATTTACGGTGTGGGTCAAGGCTTTTACACCGGTGGAGGCGGAGAAGGGATTCCGAGTTTTCGGGTGCAGATGAAAGGGTACAACTTTGATGAGCTGGAGCGGCAGGCGGAGATAATGGCCGAGAAGCTGCTCAAGCATAAAAGAATTCAGGAAGTAAATACCAATGAAAGAAGAGGCTACTCTGATCCTAAAACGGAGGAATTTGTGCTGCGCCTGGATCAAGGAAAAATGGCCTTGGGTGAGACCAATCAGTATGAAGTGATCACTGCACTGCAGGATATGTCCAAACCGCAGAATGTCTCCGGAAGTCTGACCCTAGAGGAAACGAACTATGGGCTGATGATCAGGGAGCGTAAATCGGGTGGTTTCAGTAAGTTTGACATGGAGCAAAAGGGGCTGATAGGTGGCGAAAACAAAATTTATAAGGTGTCGGACTATGGGACTTTGACCAAGGAGACTACCACCAATGCACTTTTCAAAGAAGACCGTCAATATATCCGTATGGTTTCTTTCGAATATATGGGTTCGGGCAAGTTTGGGAATGAATACCTGGACGAAGTATTGGAGGAAATGAAGCAAACCATGCCGATTGGGTACGAGGCCAAGAAGAACTCGTACTCCTGGGATTATGACCAGCAGAAGCGGCAATACTCCTTATTAGGCTTGTTGATAGTGGGGATTTTTATGATCTGCGCGGTATTGTTTGAAAACCTAAAACAGCCCGTTTATATCATAGCCATCATTCCGGTCAGCTTTATTGGCTTATTTCTGATCTTTTCTCTTTTTGATTTTTATTTTGACCAAGGCGGGTATGCTGCTTTTGTGATGCTTGGAGGTTTGGCTGTGAATGCGGGGATTTTTATCGTCAATGATCTGAATAACCGTGATCAGGGCATCTACAACAGGAAAGTGCTGAAGTCTGTTGGGGGTAAGGCGATTCCGATTTTATTGACCATAATGTCTACCTGCTTCGGACTGATTCCTTTTATCATAGAAGGGCAAAATGAAGTGTTCTGGTTTTCCCTGGCGATAGGGACGATTGGCGGATTGGTTTTCAGTATGTTGGGTGTGTTTTGGGTACTGCCGGTGCTGCTGTGGAAGAAATCTTCTGCGATGGTGGAGGCTGTCTCTCCCTCAAAACCGCGAAGGCGCAAAGGGGTGTTTGTTTTTTTTCGCGGCGACGCGGCGGCGCAGCGTTAGACAACCTTTGAGGTGTCATTCCAACGACGAAGGAGAGGGAATCTCCTCGAAGGTTTTGATTAGAAGATTAATCTCCTGCCATAGCGCAAAGTCCATTTGTTTTACTTTTTGGTCATATGTTAACAATGATATTTAGCCTGAAATAGCCAGTAAGAATTTTTCTACTCCCACTACCTGTATGTTTTTTGTCATCGGGTAATTTTCTTCTCTAGGGATAACGACATGTAGTAGTTCTATCCCCAGATCTTCCATTGCTAGATGAGTACCTTTGGTCAGTTTTGGATTTACGCTGAATTTGATCTCTGCTGCTGCCAGCCACGTATTGTTGCGTCGAATCAAGAGGTCAATTTCGGCGCCATCGTGAGTTCTATAGTAGTACATTTCGTCATCGGATTTCAATACCGCCGCAGTTTGGTTGATCACAAAAGCTTCCCAGGAACTACCCAACACGATATTCCCAAAGATGCTTTCCATATTCTTGATACCTAGCAAATAATGCAGCATCCCCGTGTCTCTGAAGTAAAGTTTTGGTGATTTGATCAATCTTTTCTTTGAGTTGACTGACCATGCTTGTAATTCTCTCAAAAGGAAAGCATCTAGAAGGAACCCTAAGTATGTTTTGATGGTAGGTACAGATAAACCCAGGGATTTGGCAAAGGTAGAATAGCTGAGCACTCCTCCATGCGCAGAGGCGATCATCATTAAGAATTGCCTTGTCACTCTAGGATCAGCAGGTAGTCCATACTGAGGCAAGTCTTGCTGAATGTAACTTGTGGTGAAACTGCGGTACCAATCATGGACGAAGTCCGAATCCTGTGACAGGGCAGGCTCAGGAAAACCTCCGTAAATCCAGAGATCTTGGCTGGTTATTTTTTTAGTGGTTTCCAAAATAGAAAGCGGAGTCATCTCAAGGTAGTTGATCCGTCCGGCCAAACTTTCAGAACTTTGACGAAGCAAAGAAGGCGATGCAGATCCAAGGATTACAAATCGGCCAGGTTTTCGGTTTTCGTCAATTACAGCTCTCAGTAAAGGGAAAATTGCGGGCAGATGTTGAATTTCATCTAGGATAATGGTTTTGCCTTGATTTTGGGAAAAGAATAACTCTGGGTCATTCAGTTTGTTGATGTCCGAGTTTTTCTCTAAATCGAGATAAATAGCGTCTGTATCTAGCAATTGCTGTTTTGCCAAGGTAGTTTTACCTACTTGTCTAGGGCCTACTATTCCCGTGACAGGAAATCTAGCCATAGATTTTAAGAAGAGATTTTCTATTAAACGCTTTATCATCCCCGTAAATTTAAAAGTGTATTTAAAAAAAACGGGGATAAATTGATTTTTGTTTAAGGTATTGTCCTATAATCCCCATCTTACACGACTAACCTGTAAACCGAAACTCATTGCTATGCACAAATCCCATTTTCTTATCCTTATTGCACTTTTTGCAGCTATAATTTTTTCATGCTCCGAAAAGGAGAGTACATCAGCTCCAAGTAGCCCAATTCAAGAACTTCAGTTTGAAGTAGTGGATTCTATGAAGGTGGATTTACTGGAACAAATCTCAGTCTTGGACTACCATACAGAAAAAGATCTATACCTGATGAAAAACCCCAAAGAAGGAGATGTGTATCTGGTCAATGGAAAGGGGGAGATACTGGAAAAACATGAATTGGGAGGTGAGGGGCCAAACCAGATCCAGCATTTTTATGAGGGGAGGTTTTACGGAGGTTCAGGTTACGTATTCAAGGAGCTTTCCGCTGAAATGGCCTACCATATTTACGATGCTGATTTCAATAAAATTACCAAAACGAGGGGGACTATCAAGGAACTGAGCTTTCTCTCGATTAATAGTAATAAGCAGAGCTTTTCGGTCTATGAAGATAATGGGGCTTATAAGCTGATCGGGGAAGAACCTAATTCCTATTCTAGGGATGAAATAAACCCGGATAAAATCGGAGCGGGTTTTTACAATCAGGTCAACACCGGTTTTGTGTTCGATCTAGCCGAAGATTCTATCTATTATTTCAATACCTATCCAGAAGACTGGACTTTCAAGAAGGAGCAGAAGTGGATCGGGGCAAATTATCCGAACCTTTCCTTTGATCCGGCCACCAAAACACTGGTTTCCCTGCCTATGATGGGAGACCAATTGGGGATTTACAGGCTGGAAGGAAATGCTGCGGTATATCAAAAGACTGTAGGATTAATTCATCCGGATCGTGAAGAATATGTGGCGACAAAAGAAACCAACTCTATAATTTATCCTGGCTTTACAGATGTGAAATCTTTTGGGCAGTACCATATCCTTACATTCTATACCCCGATGCCAGAGGATGTTTTCAATGGATTCAGGGCAAAATCTGAGGAGTATTTTCGAGACCCTGAGTACAGGGATGCCATGACTAAGTATAGAAAACCTCGCTTTATCGTCCTGAAGGGAGATCAGCAAATCGGGATCCTCAATGAGCTTCCGGTAAAAGGTGCAGTGAACCTTGGACTCCCAGACGGCACACTTTTAATCAAAGCTGCAGATGGAGAAGTGGAGCGGGATTATAACTTGTTTTATAAGGTGAGGTTAATTGAAGAGTGAAACTGATTAAATATTGATTATCAATCACGTAGGATTAAAACTATTGGTTTTGTGTTTTTTCTAAAAAATATTTCGGTTTACTTGCTTTTTTAGTCGGGGGGGGTAGATTGAAAATGAAATTTCAAGATTACCGGTAAGGGGTGTTTTACTTCCACCCTACATGGTGTGAAGCGAGGATTTCATTTTAATAGTTTAAAATCATGAAAAAGCTTTGTTTACTGTTATTAGGTCTGTTTTTCTATTCATTGACAACCTTCGCTAATTATCCTCCTCCGTATTGTACTGAAACATGGAACTATTGTAGTACCCATGAGAGTGAAGATATATTTATTGATGCGGCTATAGCAAATTGCTGTGCTGGGTCACACTTTGAATTGATAGATTTGTGTGGAGCAGCAAATAAGTATATTATTATCACATCAGATGGTCCAGATTCCAGTTGCGGGTAATTCCTCTTATGAAATATTTAAAGACAGTCATTTATTTATTGTTTTTAATTTCCTGTTCGGATACGAATGTTTCTGAACAGGAAATTTCTGTAACTGTCAGTGATCTTCAGAGTTTTGAGATTGGGCAACTGGGAATGTCTGGAACTATTCCTTTTATATTTATGCCTGATCACGAGAATAAAAACAATTTGTTGGTTTATAATCAATATTTCAGGCGAATTGATAGTTTGTTTTTTCTTTCAGATACTGTGTTAGCCCGAAAGGGAAATGAAGTTCCTGCTGAGGGCCCACATGGAATTCAAAATTTTAAAAGTTTTTTTTCTAATCTTGATTACTTAGTGTATTTGAGTGGATATGGGGTAGGAATAGACGGAGAGGAAGGTTTGGAATTTTTTGGATTAGGCTCATTCGATTTTATCGAAAATGATAATATGACCCATATTGTTAGAGACAATGGCTTTAATCAGACTTATACAGGTTTAGGTAGTAAAAAAGATATTTATTTTCTTACCAAGAATTTTGTGAATAGCCAATATGCCATTAACCATTTTGATCTAACTACTAAGGAATTAGAATTGATTGATTTCCCATTAAAAGACGAATTACTTCAGATTCATGACCCTGCCTTCACATATAATAATGCTGAAGTTAGAGCTTTTAATTTCCCTTTTTTACTGGCAAATGAAGAGGAGATAATTGTGTCTTATCCTTTTATGAGTACCATTCAGGTAATGAATATCCAGTCCAGAATATCCCGGGAATTTTCGCCATTGCCGATTGGTTTTTCATCTATTAAAGAGGAACCAATAGTGCTCTCTAACAATGCTTCTTATGATCAGGGAAATGAAATGATTACAAAATGGACAGAAGATGTTCATTTTGGCCCAATACTTACTTATCGGGATCAGTATTTTTATAGAATAGTCCGAGAACATGCAGAAAGGACTAATAAGAATTATTATATAGAGGTGTTTGATCTAGATTTCAATAAAATATTGGAGAAAGAGTTAGTGGGAATTAGAGATGTGCCAATTCTGAAATACTTTTCAACGGGGGATGATATCATCTTACATCCTATCAATTATTTTGAAGATGATGAAGACTTCTATAATTTTTATAGGGTAAATCTACTGGCTAAAGATTAGTGCCCAGAGCTGGGTAAATTTATCAAGGTTTCGGCATCAAAGTATTTTGTATCTTCACTCCCAAACCTAAAAACACCTATGAACCCCTCCGATTCCCGCAGAGATTTTCTCAAGAAGTCAGCCTTTGTTGGTACAGGTCTTACTTTGGCCGCAGGTACTTCTATTTCTGCTTTTGCGGAAGCATCCCGGTCCAAAAACAAACTCCCTGCCTGGAAAGGCTTTAACCTGCTCGATTTTTTTTCGCATGATCCCAATGCTGGCAGGCCTACTAAGCCCGAATATGTGCAATGGATCGCTGACTGGGGTTTTGATTTTGCACGAATTCCGATTTCTTATCCTAGTTATTTGGATATAGATCGCTCCCGTCCGATTCGCCCAGATGAGGTGTTGAATTTCGATGAAAGTCGGCTTGAGAAAGTAGATGATCTAGTGGAGCGTTGTATAGATCATGGATTACATGTGAGTTTGAACCTCCATCGTGCTCCCGGCTTTTGCATCAATGCGGGCTTTGTGGAACCTTACAATCTCTGGAAAGATCAGGAAGCTCAGGATGCATTCTGCGCGCACTGGGAAATGTGGGCAAATCGGTACAAAGGGATTTCCAAGAAGAAATTAAGCTTTGATCTGGTCAATGAACCTTACCAGCGGGAAGATCCTAATGACCAACATAGTCCAGGAGGACCAGTTGATATATTGGATTATCGCCGGGTGGCAGAAGCAGCTTTGGATACCATCAGGTCTGTCAAGAAATCCAGACTGGTGATAGCCGATGGGAATGGTGGAGGAGGAACCGCACTGCCTGAATTTGCGGATCTGGATCTGGCACAAAGTTGTCGTGGTTATCATCCCTTTCCCATATCGCATTATAAGGCTGGCTGGGTTTACAAAGATCCCTCATCTGTTCCGCCGGTAGATTGGCCATTGAATCAGGGAGAAAGGATGCTGGATATTGATGAAATCAGAAGGTACTATGCGCCATGGAAAGCGCTGGTGGACCAGGGAGTGGGTGTGCACTGTGGGGAGTGCGGTTGCTATAATGAAACGCCTCATGACGTGTTTCTTAGCTGGTTTGGTGATGTATTGACAGTCTTGAAGGAAAACGGGATTGGCTTTGGGATCTGGGAGTTTTCTGGAGCTTTTGGAGTATTGAATTCCGGTAGAAAGGACGTGGAATACGAGGATTGGTACGGGGAAAAGCTGGACCGGAAGTTTCTGGAATTGTTAAGAGCCCAGATGTGAGAAAGTAATTGAATAATCCGAAACTCTTTTAGTTACATACGTTTTGATTTAACCGACAACCGACAACCGACAACCGACAACCGACAATGGACAACCGACAAAATCCTATTTATAGATCGGCACCTTCAGTCCTACATACAAATCTGTACTTTTCGAATTATTGGAAATCAGGTTGCTGACAATGGACCCTGAGCCTATCATTAATGGTCCGGCCCGTACACCAATTCCCCAAGCCAAACTGGAATCGTATTGACGTATGCTAAGCGGGCTATAAACACTGACCCATCTTCTTTCAAATCTTGGTGTTAACGTAAATGAATTGATCAGGTGGCTTACTGGGTTTTCTTTATTTTTCTTGAGGGAAATAGCCCCCTGAGCCGATACAAAAAAGCTGCCGTTGATATTGTAATCGCCAAAAAACTGCAAAGAAGTAGGTAGCCCCATTTTGGTTCTTCCGAGAGCTTCTACTCCGTTGAAATTGTCTTCTAAAATTTCGTCCAGGTCTTTATTGTCAAACTCGTTGGCATCTATGGTATTATCCATGTTGTAAATGCTTCTGGTGGTTTGCTCATAATTTATGGCTCCTATATCCATTACAGAAACTCCAAACCTGAATTTATAGGGATTGTAATAAGTGTTGACATTTTGCTCCTTGATTTCATACACTACCCCTATATCAGCTCCAAATCCAGACTTGATATCAGAAAAATTAATATCATCAGAGTCAAATCCTGAGGTATAACCATACCGTAACTCACCTGAAGTGGTCAATAGGTCAGTTTGATTGCTATACTGGGCGGTGAGCAGTTGACTTTCGCCATACACTCCTCCGGCACCTGCCAGATATTTCAAGGTAAGGCCTGCTTTTAGCGATTGGTTTTCGTCATCTAGAATTATGCGTGCATAGCTGGCTCCTATTTCTGCCCAAGCGTGGATCAGCCCAGATGCATCCTCCATGCTTACACTAAAGTCCGTCTGCTCATTATATTCAGTATTTGCCAATTCGTACAGGTCTCCTCCTATATTATTTAGGTTAAAAAATCCTCTCACTCTTGTGGTGAAAGCAAGGCTGTTTTTTTGATCCAGATTGAATAAAATCGAAGGCCCCAGGATATCGACATTGCCGAAGAAGTTATTATTGTCTGTGGGATTGGTATCTCCGTCAGTATTGAGTTCAAATCCATTTTGAAAGCTGTCCAAATCGCTCATGTCTATACTGAGGTAGTCATTTCCAATGAAAGCAGAGCTAGAGATTAAATTGATGTCCAGGCGCATTTTAGAGCCTACCGCTAGGGCCGGGTTAAGCAAAAGTGAATGTACACCTGCCTGATTATCTACAGTACTTCCAATAAATGTTTGGGCTAAGGTAGTCTGACCGATTAGCCATAATATGGTTAGGGAGAATAATCTCCATTTGAAAAAAGACTTCATGTTATTAAGAATTTTGAGAAAAGAACTAAATCAAGAACAGGTAGGGTTTATTGCTTTGCTTCAAACAATTAGTATTCCAAAAGCTCTGCTAATTTAGCCTTAAATCTGGCACTCGGCAAAAACTGCTCCTCCAATCCTTTGGCAAATGGAACTGCGGTGTCCAAGCTACCCACCCGCATCACTGGAGCGTCCAAATACTCAAAGCAATGTTCTGAAATCCAGGCACAAATCTCCGCTCCAATCCCACCGGTCAAACAATCCTCCTGAAGAAAAATGACTTTTCCTGTTTTCTCTACCGTAGCTTTCACGGACTCCTTGTCCCAGGGCAATAGGGTACGCATGTCCAGAATATCTGCAGAAATACCAAGCTCCTCCACCGCATTTTGCGCCCAGTGAACACCCATTCCGTAGGTAACAATCGAAACTTGATATCCTTTGCGGGCAAGAGCCGCTTTACCTATTTCTAGGGTGTAATATTCATCGGGAATCTCAGTAGAGATGGACCGGTACATTCCCTTATGCTCAAAATACAAGTAGGGGTTTGGGTCTTCAATCGCGGCGTTTAGCAGTCCTTTGGCATCGTAAGGATTAGATGGATAGACGATTTTGAGCCCCGGGGTGTGGAAAAACCAGGCCTCAGTAGACTGGGAGTGAAATGGCCCGGCTGCCATCCCGGCACCGGTGGGCATTCGGATGACCACATCCGCATTTTGCCCCCAGCGGTAGTGGATTTTTGCGAGATTGTTTACAATCTGGTTGAAACCCATGGTCACAAAATCCGCAAATTGCATTTCTACCATAGCTTTATAGCCATTGATAGAAAGTCCCAGTCCGGCTCCAATAATCGCACTTTCGCATAGCGGTGTATTGCGAACCCGGTCCGCTCCAAATTGGGTTTTGAAGCCATCCGTGATTTTGAATACGCCTCCGTACTCTCCTATATCCTGCCCCATGAGTATCAGGTTCGGGTACTTTTCCATGGATTGACGCAGGCCATCTGAAATCGCATCAACTAGTCGCTTTTCGGATTTGGGGCCGTTTTCCGAAGGAAAAATCACTTCCTGAAAGAATGGCGCATAGACATCTGCTAGCTCCGTTTCTAAGTTTGGTGAGATAGGTTGCTCAGCAAAGGCTAGCTCCAGTCCATCGCTTATCGCTGTTTTGACTTTTTTGTTTATCCTTTCTTTTTCTTTCTCATCCAATACTCCGCTTTCCTCCAGGTATCGCTCATAATTTTCCACTGGGTCCAGTTTTGCCCATTGGTTCATTAGTCGTTTGGGTACGTATTTAGTGCCTGAAGCTTCTTCATGACCACGCATCCGAAATGTGATGGCTTCTACCAGCACAGGACGTGGATTTTTGCGGATGTCTGCGGCCAGACTTTTGATGGTATGATAGACTTCTAGGACATTGTTGCCTTGAATCCGGATGGCTTCCATGCCATATCCTAGCCCCTTGTCAGTGAAATTGCGGAAAGCATATTGTTCCGCGCTCGGAGTGGATAGTCCGTAGCCGTTGTGCTCGATTACGAATATCACCGGTAGTTTCCAGACTGCAGCCAGATTTAATCCTTCATGAAAATCCCCTTCTGAGCTGGCGCCATCGCCTGAAAAAACCAAGGTTACCTTCTTTTGCTGTGAAAGTTTGGTTGCCAAAGCAATTCCATCTGCAATGGCCAGCTGAGGCCCCAGGTGCGAAATCATTCCGACCAGGTGATGCGCTATAGAACCAAAGTGAAAGGAGCGGTCACGTCCTTTGGTGAAGCCGGAATGCTTTCCTTGAAATTGGGCAAAAAGCCGCTCCAATGGTATTTTTCTTCCCGTGAATATGCCCAGATTTCTATGCATAGGAAGGATGAATTCCTCCTCAGGAAGTGCATTGACCACACCTATGGAAATAGCCTCCTGTCCCCAGCCCGAAAACCACTTGGAGATTTTTCCCTGTCGCAAAAGAATCAGCATTTTCTCCTCTATCTTTCTAGGCAGAAGTAGGGATTTATATAAGTCCAGAAGTTTTTTGTCCGAGAGTTTTTTTCGATCAAAAACGAGTGGTTGGAGAATGCTGTCCATGCAGATATGATTTCCTTTCTAAGTTACAGGAAGGTGGGAGAATCACAAAGTGAATCGGCGCCCTGCAAAAGGGCCCCGAACGAATCGGGGCGAAAAATAAATGCAAGGAGTTAAAAAGTATTTGCTGTACGGTTCAAAATTAGACAAAGGATTTTCCATCTCTGCAAGACTTAGGTTAAGCTTGTTTTATCAAAGTGTTAAGCGCTGGGGTTGAAAAGTTATAAGGTCCAAAAGTTGCAAGGTAGATGCCTTTAAGCTTGCAACTTTCCTGCTTTCTTAACTTTCCAACTCAATTTTGCCTACCTTTGCACACCCAAATTCAATCAAATCCTGTGAAAGCGAGAACATTAAAGAAAGACAAAGTCAATATCATCACCATGGGTTGCTCCAAGAATCTCGTAGATTCTGAGGTGCTCCTCACTCAACTCAAAGGGAATGGTGTGAATGCCAGCCATGAATCTGGAACGGATGACAATAACATCATCATCATCAATACCTGCGGTTTTATCGACAACGCAAAACAAGAGTCAATCGACACTATTTTGCAATATGCAGATGCCAAGGAAAAAGGTTTGGTGGACAAAGTCTATGTGACCGGATGTCTTTCGCAGCGCTACAAAGACGATCTGGAAAAAGAAATTCCTCAGGTGGATGCATTTTTTGGTACAAGAGATTTACCTGCGATTCTTAAGAAATTCAAAGCAGATTACAAGCATGAGTTGGTAGGGGAGAGATTATTAACTCATTCTTCTCACTATGCTTACATGAAAATTTCTGAAGGCTGTGATAGACCCTGCTCTTTTTGTGCGATTCCATTGATGCGTGGAGGCCATGTATCGAGGCCGATCGAGGAATTGGTGAAAGAAGCGGAACACAAAGCAGCGGGAGGAACCAAAGAATTGCTTTTAATCGCACAGGATTCCACCTATTATGGATTGGATATTTATAAAAAGAGAAATTTGGCGGAGTTGATGCGTAGGCTATCTGATGTGAATGGTATCGACTGGATTCGCTTGCATTATGCTTATCCGACAGGTTTTCCAATGGACGTGATCGAAGTGATGAAAGAGCGTGAGAATATCTGTAATTATCTGGATATTCCTTTACAGCACGGATCTACAGATGTGCTGAAAGCGATGCGTCGTGGTACAACCCGTGAAAAGCAAGAGAATCTAATTCATAGCATCCGTGATATTTTGCCGGACATCGCGATTCGTACCACATTGATCGCTGGGCATCCTGGAGAAGGCGAGAAAGAATACCAGGAGATGGTTGACTTCGTGGAGCGAATGAAATTTGAGCGCTTGGGTGTGTTTACCTATTCTCATGAGGAAAATACGCATGCTTATACGATGGAAGACAACATCCCTCAGGAAGTGAAGCAGGAGCGAGCGAATAACTTGATGGAGATTCAGGAGCAGATTTCTTACGATTTGAATCAAGAGAAAATTGGCAAGTCTTTCAAAGTGTTGATTGATAAAAAAGAAGGTGGCCACTTCGTAGGCCGTACCGAATACGATTCTGTGGAAGTGGATAACGAGGTTTTAATTGATGCATCGAAATACTACTGCCGAGTGGGAGATTTTGTAACTGTGAAAGTAACTGAGGCTACAGAGTTTGATCTGTACGCGGAGGTGGAGGAGTGATTTTCGCTTGTTGTTTTAGGGGAAATAGAGAAAAGGTCAAAAAGCCTTGATAAAATCTAAAAAAGGGCCACTGAAGTGAAACCGTGCCCCTAAGGTTGCGTTGCCGGTACTTGGTACACTATTTTAGCCGCGTAAACTAACCCATGAAGCTTACAGAAGGACGTGAGCGAGCATCTCGACAAAAAAGACGTGTTAGATTAGTTTCGTGTAGATTAATTTTTTAGGCTAATATTCAGCTTGTTACGTTGTTGTTTTTGTTATTTTCGAAGAAATGTTTGGATATTTAATTGGGGGGGGTAGTTTGGCAAGACTAGTTTTCACCGGTGATCTTTAGTTAAGTACCTGCTCAAAGGTTGGGCAGGTATTGTTTGAAAAATTTTAACAAGAAGAAATGAAAAAGAAAGTTTTAATTTTTGCCATCGGTTTATCATTCTTGGCACCGGGGATTTCCTGGGGACATATGGATGTGTGTCAGGCTGGTGGCCCAGGGTCTACAGGATGCAAGGTTTCGAAAACGTTTGAACTTGAGGCAGGGCCAGCTGGTGGTTCAACTACTATTACTTATGAGACAACATGTGGAGAAGGGTACTACGCTTGTTGTATTTTGAATATTATGACAGGTGAAGGCTCTGCAACTTGTGTTGAAAAGTAACGCAATAATAATCGATAAGTTAGCGGCCAGTAGTTTTTGCTGGCCGTGAATTTGACTTTAGCGATGAAGAATATATTGATTGGTATTTTACTGATTTCGATTTTATGGGCTTGTCAACGAGTGGAGGAAGAGAAGTCTAGGGTTGATCTCTCCGAGAGCGAAATTGTTAACGATTGGCTGTTCAGAAAAGCAGCACAGATAGATTTAGTTCCTTTAGAATATAAAGGATATGAAAGTTTAGTGCTTACGATTCGGGACGTCATTACTCAGGGAGGCGAGTACTATGTGGTTGACTCGGATATCTCCGATACAAAGTCAATTAAAAAATTTGATGGAGCAGGAAAGTTTAAAGGTGTGTTGAAAGACGTTTCGTTTGAATATCGAGACTATAAAATCGAAAGTGTTTCAAAGTTTAAAGATGGGAAATTGCTGGTTCTGGATGAGTCGAGCCACTGTTTTGTGTTGAATTCTGATTTATTGGCTGAAGAAATACATGAACTGCCATTTAAGGCATCAAAGGTTGCCTATTTTGAAGATA
Source organism: Algoriphagus sp. TR-M9 (assembly GCF_027594545.1). Classification (NCBI taxonomy): domain Bacteria; kingdom Pseudomonadati; phylum Bacteroidota; class Cytophagia; order Cytophagales; family Cyclobacteriaceae; genus Algoriphagus; species Algoriphagus halophytocola. The sequence goes on from NZ_CP115160.1 coordinate 380,353, forward strand.
GTATTTATTTCTATTCGAATAGACGTGGGAAGAACAATCAGGGGGACTCCCTTATGTATGATTTTGTTGTTTACGATTCTGATTTCAATTTCGTTTCTGGTTTTGACAAGTTTGAAATCCCAGAATATTCTCAGAATGTGAGTCTGATGGTTGATGGTAGTTTCTCAGCTTCAGATAAACTACTATATTCCAGTTTGACAGGTGATACGATATATAGTATAAATAGCAAGGGCAAATCGGAAATGTTGAAAATTGCTTTTCAAAATCCGACATTTAGCCTAAACGAGTATCCCGAAGTTTCAATGGGTTCGGTGTTACCTATACTCCAATCCGATTTTTCGTGGGGTATTTCAAATTTGGTGTCTTATAACGATTATGTTTTTTTTAATTATTATGATAGAAATAGTATTATGTGTGCGGTAGTGGATATGAGGAATGCAAAGACGATTGTGAGTGATCCAAAAGGAACGAAGGATGATGCTGATGTTTTGCCTTGGCCTCGTGTTACCTCTGATGGATTTTTATTAGGGTGGTATTCGGGGGAGTCTTTGAAATGGTTTAATAATATTGATAGCAGGAGTGAGGAGAGTATTTTATATAGGTCCAGGAAATTCATTGATGCTTCCTCGAATCCCGTTTTAGTTAAATATAAAATACAATGAATAGTTTGTTGTGTTTGATAGGGTTCTTAATCCTTTTTTCGTATCCGGATCGATTTGAGGTGGTTATAGACAAAGATACTACGAAAGAGCAAATTGATGAATTTATTTTAAGTGCTAAATCTCATGGGATAGAGCTGAAGGTTTTGTATTCTTCTTATTTCCCATCGGGAAAGATAAGGACGTTACAGGTGAGGTTTACGTCTGAGGTAGGGTCAAATCTGGCTAGCTTAAACTTTGTGGAAAACGACAACTGCCTTTATTTTTTTCGTGACTACGATCCAAAAGCTCCCGTAAAAATGGGAATAGGATCTTGTCCTGTCGATTCTTCTACTGCCAGGTAGGGGACTTTGTGAATGTAAAAGTCACTGATGCGACGGAGTTTGACCTGTATGGGGCTGTAGCGGGGGGATGACTTTCCAAGCAGGACTACTAGAAAGTATAGTTTTCTTCGCAAATCTTTGTTTAGTGCTTTTTTTTTTCTTGGGTCAGTCTAAATATTAAAAACAGAAAAAATGAGAAAATTAGCTTTAATTATGATGCTGACATTTGGCAGCTTGTTGTCGTATGAAGGAAATGCAAGAGACATGCCTACAGGGCCTACATTGAAAAAAATGTATTGTAGTTCTCAAAAAACCTCCTGGGCATGTAAATATATGTCAGAAGGTGAAGATTGTCCTCTCTCTTCTACAACAAATTGCCCCTAACTTGATTTTGTGGGGAGAGGAATTCTCTCCCCCGATTTTACTTTATGAAAAAAATACTTTTCATCTTCACTCTTTCAGTGATACTATCGTGTGATTCGAGAAAAAAGAATTCTATTGATTATTCTTTATATACGACCAGTTATAATTTAACAGGATCCAGTGATTTGATCTATGACAAACCATATCATGTTTTAGGAGATACCCTTTTTAGTTTTGATATCTATCAAAACAAAATCACCAAGACGCCTCTAAGTGGCCATGAGGCACAGGAAATCAACCTGTCTTTTGATTTTGATTCGCAACCGTATACATTTTATTATATCAATTCAGATTCCATAGTTTTTTCAACAGGGAATATGCTATTATTGACGGATGGGAGAGGAAGCCAATTCCACTCGGTTAAACTTTTTGATAATCTTGGTGATATTGATAATGAAGTGTATTCTGAATTCCCGTTTGATGGATTCTCTTCACATTTGGTTTATGATAATCACTCAAATTCTGTCCTATTTTACTTTGCGAAAAAAAGCCAAACAGAACGCAGAAAAGTATTTGCCAGTATCGATTTGGAAAATGGTGATTGGGCAAGCCTTCCTGTATATCATCCGGCTGAATATCAAGATGTTCCGTTGAATTACACCACTTACCCCAGTGTCACTTGGTCACCTCTTGGGTTAAGCTATATCTATACGATTTCGCCGACTATAATTCATATCGATACGGTATCAGGATCTCAAAGTGAATTCAATATTTCAAGCTTTGGGGGAAAGCAATCAGCTGAACCCCAATCTTATCGGGATGAATGGACGTCAGATTATTTTGAAAACTGGGTATTGACATCACCTAACTATGTGAAGTTAATCTATGACCCATTTAGGAAATTGTATTACAGATTCTCGCAGGCTGCGATGAATATATTCCCAAATAGAGATGAATATTATCATGATTTCCTAATCAAAAACAGAGAACTATACCTCACTGTATTAGATGAGGAATTCAATGTGATTGTTAATCAGTTAATCCCTAAAGGAAAATATGACCCTTCGAGGAGTTTTGTGTTTTCAAAAGGCTTATGGGTACCCCATGAAATATCCATCGTTCAAGATGAAGAGCAATTGTATGGTGATTTATTTTATTTTACTGATCAATAAGAAATATAGATAGTTTGGGAAATATTCTTCTCCAGAAGCAACATTGTTGAGGTCCAATTTCTTATCTTAAATGACGAACAAAGGGCAAGAAAACCCAAGGAGGCAAAAATATATATAAGCATTTATCATTCTGATCTTAATCGCCCTGGGATTGTTATCAAGAAAAATACCCGTTATGCTGCTTCTCCAGAAGCAGCATTTAAAACATAAATAGATGTTGATTTTAGTCGGTTTAATCCTATTTGGATTGGGGGTTTATTTATACCGAAAGATTGTTCTTCAAGACAAAGTGGGCTTTCACAAGTTTAATTATTTAGACAAATTCCGGAGAAATGCCTTGATCTACTTCTTTTGATTGGAGGATGTATTATGGTGGTGAGAGAATTGATCATTTGGATTTGGTTTTAGTTTCTTTTTAGTCCGGCCTCTGGAATAGCAGCACAACTACAAATAAGTCCAGCTTCTGGAGAAGCAGGATAACCCATCTTTTGCCCTTTCGCCCGATCTACCTAATTTAGCAGCCTAAAATCGCCCGAATGCAATTAATCGAAGTTACCAGTACAGCCCATCAGATAGAGTTTATCGAGATGGCTGTCAGGTTGTATAAAAACGAAAAAAATTGGATCCGGCCTCTTGACGCAGATATCGAGGGGCTTTTTCACCCGGAAACCAACAAGCTTTTCAGAAATGGCGCCAAGGCCAAACGTTGGCTGTTGCAAAACGATCGTGCAGAAACCATCGGACGTGTAGCAGCTTTCATCAATCCCAAAATGAAGGAAAAGCAACCGACTGGAGGTTTGGGTTTTTTTGAATGCATCGACGATCAGGATGCAGCATTCTTACTGTTTGATACCGCAAAAGCCTGGTTGGAAAGCGAGGGAATGGAGGCCATGGATGGCCCGATCAATTTCGGTGAGCGGGACAAGTGGTGGGGATTGCTCGTGGATGGCTTCACGGAGCCGAATTACAATATGCCCTGGAACTTTAAGTATTACCAGAAGTTCTTTGAAGATTACGGTTTCCAGATCTACTTCAAGCAATTCACCTACGCCAGAAATGTTCAGAATGTGGGTTTTGATGAGAAGCTCATTGCCAGGGCGAATGTGATATTGGGCGATTCTGATTATACTTTCAGATATATCAAAGGCAGGGAACTGCGGGAAAAAGCACCGGAGTACTTTATGAACGTGTATAACAAAGCCTGGGCACGACATATGGGAAAAACCTTGACTTTGAAGGAAACCCAACTCATGTTTTCCAAAATGAAGCCCATCTTGGATCCCAAGTTGATTTACTTCGGATTTTACAAAGGGGAGCCGGTTTCCATGTTTATCCAGATTCCTGAGATCAACCAGATTTTTAAGCATGTCAATGGGAAAATGGATCTGATCGGTAAGCTAAAGTTTCTTTGGTACAAAACATTTTCACCGCCCAATAAAATGCTGGGTTTGGTGTTTGGAGTAGTGCCGGAGCATCAGGGCAAAGGTGTAGAATCCGCCATGGTGGTAGAATATGATAAAATGAGCGGGAAACCGGATTTTCAATACAAAACCATAGAGATGAACTGGATCGGGGATTTCAACCCGAAGATGATGCGGGTTTGTGAGCAGCTTTTGGCAGAAATTTATAAGACCCATCATACTTACCGGTACTTATTTGATCGGGAAAAGCCTTTTGAAAGACACCGCATATTTGATTAATAGTGTTATTTACGATTTTTGAATTACGATTTACGAGGCCAACTTAGGAGATTGAGGTTTTTCTACATATTGACCTTTGTAACCTTACAACTTTCCAATTCTGAGACCCAATATTTCAATTTTATAATTTTACAATCTATTTCATGAAAAAATACGACGTGACAGGCATAGGAAATGCCTTAGTAGATATAGAGTTCAAGGTGACCGATCAGTTTTTTGCTGACAATGGAGTCGAGAAAGGCCTGATGACCTTGGTGGATGAAACCCGCCAGAATTCTCTGATGAATGTGATCGACACCACCCATGCGAAAATGCAATGTGGAGGCTCGGCCGGAAACACGGTGATTGCGATCTCACAGTTTGGAGGTAAATCCTACTATTCCTGTAAGGTGGCCGATGATGAAATGGGGCACTTTTATATGAATGACATGAAATATGCGGGAGTTTCACATAACCTGAATGAAGGAAATCTGGCAGCAGGAATCACCGGTAAATGCCTGGTGATGGTCACTGAGGATGCAGAGCGTACCATGAATACCTATCTAGGGATCACGGAGACCTACTCCAATGAAGATGTGAATGAAGCTGCGATCAAGGATTCCAAATACCTCTACATAGAAGGCTACCTCATCACCTCTGAAAATGGGAAAGCTGCCATGAAGCATGCCAAGAAAATAGCTGAGGAAAACGGCGTGAAAGTGGCTTTGACCTTTTCAGATCCGGCTATGGTGAAGTATTTCAAAGAACCCATGGCCGAAGTGATAGGTGCCAGTGTAGATCTGCTTTTTGCAAACGAGGAAGAAGCCATGATCTTTACCGAAACAGATAATTTGCTAGATACCCGCGAGGAGTTGAAAAAGCTGGCCAAGCATTTTGTAATCACGCAGGGAAAAAATGGGGCGATGATCTATGATGGAGATACTTTTATAGATATAGAACCCTATGCGACCACTGCCATAGACTCCAATGGAGCCGGGGATATGTTTGCCGGTGCCTTTATGTATGGAATCACCAATGGTCACAGCTATGCTTCCAGCGGAAAGCTCGCTTCCATGGCCAGTTCGAAAATCGTCAGTCAATTTGGGCCTAGGCTACAATGGCACGAAGCAAAGGAGATTTTAAATCGTCTGAATCCTTAAGGCAATGATAATTCTCATCCCTCTGTCAGCAGCAGAGGGATTTTTATTTGATTAATTTTAGGATTGAAAATTTCTTCAAATGGCAATAATCTCGTTTTTTAGGAGACTTGATTTTCTGAACGGAAAACCTACGTTTTGGAAATAAGAATATTTACCTAGATATTTAAGACAAATAGTGGGTATAAACACCAATTAAACTTTTACTATGAGAAAAATTACAGTTTTAGGCTTGTTGGCAGGGATACTTAGCTTCCCGGCTTTAGCCCAAAATAAGATCGAGTTCAAGGAATTCGACTTAGACAATGGCCTGCACGTGATCATGCACCAGGACAACACCACACCTATCGTGGTGACATCGGTGCTATATCATGTGGGTGCCAAGAACGAACAGCCAGATCGTACAGGTTTTGCGCACTTTTTTGAGCACTTAATGTTTGAGGGCTCAGAAAATATCGAGCGGGGTGAGTACATGAATATCATCCAGGCGCATGGAGGTACGCTGAATGCTTACACTTCCAATGATATCACCTATTACTACGAATCCCTCCCATCAAACGAGCTGGAGCTGGCACTTTATATGGAAAGCGAGCGCATGCTTCATTCCAAAGTGGACGAAACGGGTGTAGAGACGCAGCGAGAGGTGGTCAAAGAAGAAAAGCGGCAAAGCTATGACAATCGGCCTTATGGAAGCATCCTGATCGAAACCCTGAAAAGAGCCTATTCTGAGCATCCTTACCGCTGGGCGCCTATAGGTTCACTGGAGCACCTGAATGCAGCTTCCATTGAGGAGTTTCAGCAGTTTTACAAAGATTTCTATGTGCCAAATAACGCCACGCTCACGATCGCTGGAGATATAGATTATCAGCAAGCGGAAGAATGGGTGAGAAAGTATTTCTCAGAGATTCCGAAAGGAACCAAGGAAATCTATAGACCGGATGTCACCGAACCCAAGAAAACCGAAGAAATCAGGGACGTGATCTACGACAACATTCAGATCCCGGCAGTGATCCAGGCGTATAATTTACCGCCGAAAACCCACCCGGATTCTTATGCCATGTCCATGCTATCCACCTATTTGACCGGGGGGAATTCATCCTTGATGACCAAGGAACTAGTGGACAAGCAGCAGAAGGCCTTGGCCATTGCAGCTATTCCATTGGAACTAGAAGATGGAGGGATTTTCATCATGTATGGGATTACCAATATGGGCATAGAACCACAGGACTTGGAGACCGAAATCGACAAACTGATCAAGCAGGTGCAGGCAGAAGGTATTTCAGATCGGGATTTTGAGAAACTTCAGAATATCATAGAAAATGACATCGTAAGCAGCAACTCCTCCATGGCGGGTGTGGCCGAAAATCTGGCGGAAGCCCATGTGATCTACGGAGACGCCAATTATGTCAATAAGGTCATGGATGCTTACAGCCAGGTGAAAAAAGAAGATTTGCAAAGAGTAGCAAATGAGTATTTGGACCTGAACGGTAGAGTAGTGTTGTATTATTTACCGAAGACTGAGCAGGCCGCTCAATGATTTTTCACCTAAACGATAACAAAGACATGAAAAAATTAGCAATATCTTTTGTATTGAGCCTTTTGGTGTCTGTCGTGAGCTTTGCTCAGGTGGACAGAAGTCAGTTTCCAAAAGCAGGACCGGCGCCGGTAATAAAGATTGGCGAAGCGGAGACTTTCACCCTGGATAACGGACTGAAAGTATTTGTAGTAGAAAACGATAAACTTCCTAGGGTTTCTTTTACGCTGGTTTTTGAGCGGGATCCACTGATGGAAGGAGACAAGGCAGGCATGACGGGCTTTGTAGGAGAGATGATAACGGCAGGAACTACCAATCGTACCAAGGATGAACTGGATGAGGAGATTGATTTTATCGGTGCTTCCTTAGGCGCTTCGGCTACTTCGGTTTCAGTTTCTTCCCTGAAAAAGCATCAGGAAAAAGTCCTAGACTTGATGGCTGACGTGCTTTTCAACCCTGTTTTTCCGGAGGAAGAGCTAGAGAAATTGAAAAAGCAGGCGATCACTGCTTTGGCAACAAGTAAAGACGAGCCAAATGCCATTTCTGGCAGATTGACCAGCGCGATGGTTTATGGCAAGGATCATCCATACGGGGAAGTGCGAACGGAAGAAACTTTGAAAAATGTGACCGTGGAGGATATCAAGCAGTATTACCAGACATTTTTCAAGCCAAATATCGCCTACCTGGCAATAGTGGGTGATATGAGCAAAACTGAAGCTGAAAAAGTGGTAAATGCACATTTCAGTGATTGGGAGCCGGGAAATGTCCCGACTTTTACCTATCCTGATCCAGCTCCAGCTGAGCAAAACATGGTAGGATTGGTCGATAGAAGTTCTTCTGTACAGACGGTCATTGATATTGCGCAGCCGATTGACCTTACTATTGGGGATGCAGATTATATCCCAAGTAGGGTGTTGAATCAGATATTCGGTGGGGGATCTTCCTCAAGACTTTTCATGAATCTACGTGAAGATAAGGGCTACACCTATGGGGCTTATTCTTCTTTTGCTTCAGATAAATTAATCGGCCAGTTTTCTGCCAATGCCTCTGTAAGGACTGAGGTGACAGACTCCGCTGTGTATGAATTCATCTATGAAATCAACAAGCTAGTAGAAGAAGGAGTATCGCAGGAGGAACTGGAAAAAGCCAAAGCAAACTTGGCGGGTTCCTTTGGTAGGTCTCTAGAGAGTCCGGCCACCATAGCTAACTTTGCCTTGAACATAGAGCGGTATGATTTGCCGGAAGATTACTATGAAACCTACCTACAGAAAATGAATGAGTTGACCGTAGAGGACATCAATCAAACTGCAAAAGACTTGGTAAATCCTGACAAACTCTACATCACTGCTGTGGGCAATGGAACCGAGATCAAAGATAAGTTGGCACAGTTTGGAGAGGTAAAAATGTTTGACAACATGGGCTTTCCTGCCCAAGAAATGGCTGCTGTAGATGCAGATGTCACGGCTTCCTCCGTGATTGAAGACTACTTGAAAGCAATAGGAGGCAAAGCCAAAGCGAGCTCCATTAAGACTGTGAAGCAGGTCATGGAAGCCGATGTGATGGGAAATCAGCTGGCTATAGATATGATCTATGATGACTCGAATATGCGCTATATTCAAAAAACCAAGGTGGGTGGCAATGTAATGCAAACTGCTGTGATCAAGGACGGAAAAGGAAATGCCATCGTCCAGGGTCAAACGGTGGAGATGACGGATGAGCAGCTGGACGCCGCGAAATTGGGCATGTTCTTTTTGCCAGAGCTGTATTATGAAACCATGGGATATACCTTGACGCTAGATGGCATCAAGGATGTGGAGGGTACTCCTGCATACAAAGTGATCGTCACTACTCCACTTGGCTCCACCATTAATAACTACTATGCGGTGGACTCTGGCTTGAAAATCAAAAATGAAAACCCAGTTTCTGGGGATACTTTCTATTCCGATTATCAGGAGAAAGAAGGCGTGCTGATACCCATGACTCAGACGATCAAGTCCGCAATGATTCCTGTACCACTGGAGGCCAAGGTGGCTTCTATAGAAATCAATCCTGCATTAACTGATGCGGATTTTAACTAATAGCAAAATGAAAAAGCAAATTATAGTACTTGCACTTGGCCTTTTGGCAGCTCCAGTAGCTACTCAGGCTATAGAGGTTGAAAAAGAAAAGCTGACGGTCAATGCAGATGACAACACTGTAGAAGAAGTCATCGCCAGCTACATCAAAGCCATAGGTGGAGAAGCCAAAATGAAGGCTGTCCGAAATATGGAGATGGATATGGAGGCCGAGATCCAAGGCATGAAGCTAATGATCACCGGGGTAAGTGATCAGGAAAATAGCCGCTTACTGAATGTGACCGAAATGAATGGCAATGTGGTTTCCAAAACTGTGGTAAAAGACGGAGCCGGTACAGTGACTGCCATGGGGCAGGAGCAAAAGCTTACCGACGAGCAGGTAGCCACCGTGGTGAAAAATCAGGTTTACCTGTTTCGAGAGCTGTTTTTAGATCAGTTAGGAATCACTGTGACTTACGAAGGTACTGAAGAGCTAGAGGGTGAGCAGGTTCATAAGTTGGCATTTAACACCGGAGGTGAGGGTAACTCTACCGAGTATTACAGTGTAGAGACTGGCTTGAAAGTTCAGACCAAATCCGATGCAGCAGGTACAATTAAATATTTGGATTACCAGGAGCACGATGGACTATTGATGCCCATGACTATGGTGATTTCCAGCAATATGATGCCTATGCCACTTGAAGCTAAGGTGACTTCTATTAAATTCAACCAGGAGTTAGACGATTCCATATTTAATTAATCGCAGCAATCTACAAGTATTGAATAAGGGTTGTCTCAAAAGTATCGCTCGTTACATCGTGCGAAGTCGAAATGTTTCCTGATTTACTGGAATGGCATTTGACTCCGCTCAGATAGACATCGAGAAGCCTTTTTGAGACAGCCTTTTATTTTTTGCAAGCACACCGGATTCCCACAGACCTGTACAGATTAGATTCTTAGAAGGTGTTTTTTATCACCCTTTGCGAAGCACTAGTTTATGCATGTTTTTACTTCGCCCAGCGGGTTCTTTTAGAGGTGCTTTCCTGCACGGATAGTTCGTAATCCATAAAGTACCTTTCCTCCGACTCTGGGACAAATACAGTAAGATTTCTGCCATATCTTTCTAATGTAAGCTCAAGCCCATCCTGGTTTGGCTTAATAGTTCGGATGATATCACCCAGCATCAGGTTTTTGTAGGCAGGACTTGCGGGATGTAGTTTGGTGATTTTTCCATTTTCCTGGCGGATGATCCCAAAATTACTTGCCCAGCTGTCCTCTTTTGCCTTCCTGCGGAGCTTTATCCCTAGTGAATTCATGTGTTTTTCAACTAGTGGGAAAATATCCGCATTGCCAGAAATATAGTCTTTGTAGAAGTCTTTGAAAGTATCTGTCTGTTTGGTTTGAGACAGGATTGTCTCCCAGACTTCATCTAATTGATACCCTACTTTGGACTTGCCATATTTCTCCCAAAGCTTACTCATCACCACATGCAGAGAGGAGGTTTCGTCCAGTAGCATGGAGTCCAGACAAAAAGCTATCAATGCCCCATGCGTGTAAATGCTGACTTTTCGGTCAGGGATCCCGATCATATATCCGTCCAGCCAGAGGTCATGACTGGATTCCAGGATGGAGTGATTTTTCCAGCCGAAGTTCATCGCTTCTCTGTTTAGTATTTTCTCAAATGTCTCGCAGTAATCCGAGATGCTGAAATATCCTGACTTTAATAGAAAAATATCCCCCATGTACGTGGTAACTCCCTCTACCATCCATCCGGCTTGATGGTAAGCTTCCTTGGAGAAGTCGTAAGGCATGATTTCTTTCGGTCGGATCTGGCACACATTCCAAGCGTGATATAGCTCATGGCAAGTGACACCAAGCAGTTCATCCATTTGTTTCTTGGAGGATAAGCTAGCCGCGGGACCAAATGTGATGACCGTTCCTCGCTGATGCTCCACCCCGTGATAGTGCGGGTAAGGAAGCAATTGAAAAATGAAATGGTACTCTGAGACCGGAAATTCCCCAAAAGCCTCGATCTGCTTTTCGGTAAATTTGATAAGTTCGGATTTGAATTGCTGGAGATCAAAGTGAATTTCGCCATGAAACCAAAGGTGAAAAAGTGTGCCCTGAACCTGATACGAGTCACTTTTAAGGGTTTGCGAAGCCAGAAAGCTACTATCAGCCAATTGCTGGAAGTCTTTGGCTGAGAAAACCCCATTTTTTTGTAGTAAGGTGGCGGCGATGAGGTATTCTTTGGGAGTGACTACTTTTACTTGGATTTCTTCGTCTTGCCTTCCTTTAAGTTCAAAGCAGCAGTTTACGAAATTCAGGTAAACCTGTTCATCATCCACCCAGCAGGCTCCGGCATCCATTTTGGCACAGTAGTACTCATAGCTTACTTCTACCTTTCCGGTTTGCTTGGGGGTCAGTTCCCAGAGGTCTTTGCTTACTTTAAGGGAGTTTATTTCTATTCCTTCGGCATCTTTTGCTTGAAAGTTTCTAATATTTTGAGCGTAATTTGCCAAATAATAACGGCCTGCTCTCCATGCCGGAAGCTGGAGTTTTACAGTGGAAATCTTGCTTACGGTGAAGCTGAGACGGATTTGGATGAATTGGGCTGTAGGGTTTTGGGCTTCAATGTGATAATGTATCATAGTGGATGATATTGTTTTCAGACAAATGTTATTTGGCTTGTTTGTATTTACAGAAATGGTACTTATCTTTGCAGTCCTTTTTGGGGGTGATTCCTGAGAAGCAAAGTTTAGAAAGCAATTAGATAAAGATATTCGATCATGAAAAGAACATTTCAACCTTCTCGTAGAAAAAGAAAAAATAAGCACGGCTTTAGAGAAAGAATGTCTTCTGCTAACGGTAGAAGAGTAATCAAAGCTAGAAGAGCAAAAGGAAGACACAAGTTGACTGTTTCTTCTGAAAAGACATTGAAGAAGTAATTCTTTGCACTGATTTTCGTATGTTCACATACGAATTTAGTCCTTGTGATGAATTACCGACTCCCAAAAAGTGAGCGGCTGCACGCCGATAAGCTTATCAAGGAACTTTTTAACGAAGGTTCCTCTTTTTTTTTATACCCCTTCAAAGTCCAGTATTTTGTTAAAAAGGGTGAAGATGCCGGAACCACCCGGGTGCTGTTTTCCGTTTCGAAGAAGAAAATAAAGAAGGCAGTGGGGCGTAATTACGTCAAGCGTAGGATAAAAGAGGCCTACAGGCTCAATAAATCCCTTCTTCCTGAATCAGATCATAGTTTGTCAATTGGTCTAATCTACGTAAGTTCCGACTTGATGGAATTCTCGGCATTGGAACCTAAAGTGATCCAGGTGCTGGAAAGGCTGACTCAAATTATTTCCGAAAACCATACAGACCATGAATAAATCCTTGAAAAAATCCCTTTTGATTTTTGCGTTGGGGGCAGTAGTGCTTAGCGGGTTTTTAGCTTTCAAAGCCAAAAATGACAGGCTTTTCGCTATAGCAAAAAACATCGATATTTTCGCGACATTGGTGAGGGAGCTAGACTCTTATTATGTGGATGAAATCGATCCTGATGAGCTAGTGACCATAGGGATTAATGCCATGCTGGAGGAGTTGGATCCTTATACTACTTACATTCCCGAGGAGGATTCAGATGATTTTAGACTTTTGACTACGGGTGAGTATGGGGGGATTGGCGCATTGATAGGCAATCGGGGAGAGGGAAGTATGGTGATTATGCCTTATACTGGTTTCCCTGCGCAGATGGCCGGACTGAAGATAGCCGATTACATCCTTCAGATAGACAGTACAAGGGTAAGTGGATTAGAGACAACTGACGTGTCGGAGTTGCTAAAAGGCCCTCCAAATACAGGGCTTCACCTGAAAGTGAAAAGGGGGAATGATACTTTGGAGTTTGATTTGATCCGTAAGAAAATCGCAATCAAAAACGTGCCCTACTATGGGAAACTGGATGAGCACACCGGTTATATCAAGTTGGCAGAATTCACAACCAACGCCTCGACTGAGGTCAGGAATGCACTGGTGGATCTGAAAAACCAAGGGATAGAGCGATTGGTGCTTGATCTTCGGGACAATCCTGGTGGATTAGTGAATGAAGCTGCAGAAATTGTCAACCTATTTATCCCAAAAGGGAAGGAAGTGGTGAAGACTATAGGGAAGTTGGAGAATGTCAATCATACCTATAAGACCACCAAAACTCCGGTAGATAAAAAAATACCGATGGTGGTTTTGCTTAATGAACGTAGTGCCTCAGCATCTGAGATTGTGGCAGGCACACTTCAGGATTATGACCGGGCAGTTTTGATCGGGAGAAAGTCATTTGGCAAAGGTTTGGTTCAGACCACGGTACCATTGACCTATAATGCGCAGATGAAAGTGACTACTGCCAAGTACTACATCCCTTCAGGTAGATGTATCCAAGCCATAGATTACCTACAAAGTAGAGAAAGCCATGAGTTGGTGACAGTTCCTGATTCCTTGAGGCAGGCATTTAAGACCAAAAATGGAAGGACTGTGCTAGATGGCGCCGGAATAGAACCTGATCTTGAAGTGGACGACAAGAGCTATGCACCGATTTCTTACAGTTTGGTGGCCAGAAATCATGTCTTTGATTTTGCTACGGAATACTTCTATGAGCATGAGCAAATCGCAAAGCCGGCAGATTTTATGATCTCAGATGCAGATTATGAGAAATTCGTGTCATGGCTAGATGGAAAGGATTATGATTATACCACCTACTTGGAGAAGTCTGTGGAGGACATGAAGAAGAATGCCGAAAAGGTGGAGTATTATGATGAAATAAAAGAACAGATCGAGGCATTGGAAAAGCGGGTAAATCACAGCAAGGAACAAGATCTGGTTACTAATAAAGAAGAGATCAAAAGAATTCTATCCGAGGAGATCGTCTCCAGGTATTATTTCCAAGAGGGAATGATTGAATCGGGACTAGTCGAAGATGAGGCTGTGAAAATGGCCCAGGATTATCTGAGCGATCCAGACAGGATTAAAGCCATCTTGACTGCCTCTACTAAATAAATGTGATGCCCACCATACTATCCATAGAGACCTCTACTCCGGTTTGCTCAGTAGCGCTGCATCATGAAGGAGTTTTTTTAGCAGAAAAATCTATACATGAGAAAGGAGCGCATTCCGAGAAGCTCATGGGAATGATAGGGGACTTATTGAAGCAGACGGGAATTGATGCTACGCAAATAGATGCGGTGGCTGTTTCTGAAGGTCCGGGTTCCTATACCGGATTGAGAATTGGGGTTTCTGTGGCCAAAGGACTAGCTTTTGGGTGGAATATTCCGATGATTGGTGTGAGTACGCTCAAGGCATTGGCCTGGGCTGCCTGTGTCAATCATGAGGATGCCCCGCTAATTATAGCCATGCTTGATGCGAGGAGGCAGGAGGTCTACCGGGAGGTATTCGACAGGAATTTAGATTCTCTGGCCAATCTGGACGCAGAGGTATTGGATGAAAATTCCTTTGGGAATTATCTGGAACAAAGTAAAGTTTACTTTGTAGGCGATGCCAACCTGAAAGCTTCCCGTCTAATCAGTCATGATAATGCTATCTTTTTAGAAATAGAAATTTCGGCAAAGTATATAGGTGATTTGGCTTTGGAGTTATTCGAAAAAAGTGAGTTTGTGGACCTGGCTTATTTTGTCCCTAACTACCTGAAGGAATTCAAAGCGTTACA
>NZ_CP115160.1:702500-810000 GCF_027594545.1 Algoriphagus sp. TR-M9
GTCTATCCCTTAGGATTCTAATTGCCAAAGTAAGCGCATAGTTTTCATGCTTTCGGATGAGAAGGCCATAGGATTTCAGGTCACCCTGGAGCGTTTTGTCTATATAATACCGGTCTTCTTGAAAGCGCATTCTCTACTTGGATGCTTATGAATCAAAAAAAGTTACAGGTTTTTTTAAATACTTGTAACCAGAGCCACCCTTTCTTGCATCAAAGGAGAAAAACAAACACAAATCATGGTTGAAATCTTAGTTACACTTATTATTTTCTCCTGCATCTTCGGAGTGATTTACACTTTCCTTACCACTAGAAATAGGGAGAGACTTGCTCTGATTGAAAATGGTGCAGATGCGAAGCTTTTTAACTCGGGTAAAAAATACAGCCTGGGTCAATTTATTTTAAACATAGCTCTTCTGGCCATAGGTGTAGGTGCCGGTGTGTTGTTTGGAGCTTTGTTCAATACTATTGGCTTAGAAGAAGGAGTGGCTTTCTCGGCCTGTATATTTATCTGTGGCGGCTTGGGCTTGCTTGGTAGTTATTTTCTCAACCGGAAATTAGCCGAAAAAAACATTTAATTTGGATTTAAACTATTAATTAAAGACCTCTTCTTTATTGGAGAGGTTTTTTTGCTTTGGCTCAAAACCGGTCTGCTCTCGATTTTCTGATTATTTTTGTGAAAAATCAATCACCTTGGAGCATTCTAGATTAGTCACAGCCTTTAGAAATGAAGGCGTTTTACATTTAAAAGAAGGCAATGGTAAGGTCCTTACCTTGTTGAGACCAGACCTATGGAATCCTGAATTAGGCGAAGACTGGGTTTATTTACTTTTTGACCTGTTTCAGATCCGGACCATTTGCGAAGCCTTTTCTGAAGTGTCTTTGGATATAGTAGAGTTTGGCAGCAAGCCTACCATTTACCATTCTGACCCGAACAGGATTATAGCTGATGGACCAAGGGTAAACGGAAACCTGAAGTTTAGCTTGATCCGGGAACCCAACTGGAACAAGCTCTTATTTCAGATTTCGCAGCCTGTTCTGGTGAAAATGGATACCAAAGAAAAAACAGACTTTCAGACCAGCCTTGTATTTCCACTCCTGAGCCCTGCTACCAAGGAGCTTTACCTGGGCCCTGAAGGAGAAGTTAAAATTATCAAAAGATGAATTTCAAATCACATCTGGATCAGTTCGAAGTATTCGCAAAGGTGGCTCAGGCGGCTGCAAACCTCGGTGTAGAAACCTATGTGGTCGGTGGGTACGTGCGGGATTTGATCTTGGATAGGGAAAAGAAAGGGCCCAAGGATATTGATTTTACCTGTGTAGGCAGTGGCATAGAGCTGGCAAAAGAAGTGGCCAAGCAGTTTGATGAGCATGTGCCACTATCCGTATTTAAGAATTTTGGCACGGCTATGCTGAAGCTAGAGGACTGGGAGTTGGAGTTTGTGGGGGCGCGAAAGGAGTCTTATCGGGCAGACTCCAGAAAGCCCGTGGTGGAGACAGGAACCCTCCAGGAAGATTTAGAACGTCGGGATTTCACCATCAACGCCATGGCGATAGCTCTAAATGCCGGGAATTTCGGGGAACTCCTGGATCCCTTTGATGGGCTGAAGGATATTTCCAAGAAACTGATAAGAACGCCATTAGAACCTAATATTACCTTTTCGGATGATCCCTTGCGCATGCTTCGGGCAGTGCGTTTTGCCTCACAGCTGAATTTTGATATAGACGCGGATACCTTTTATGCGATCAGTCAGAATGCTTCTCGTTTAGAGATTATTTCAGGAGAGCGCATCATCGTGGAGCTGAATAAAATAATACAAGTAGAAAAGCCTTCCTATGGCTTCAAATTGCTGTTTGCCAGTAAATTACTGCATCAGTTTTTCCCTGAAATGGTGGAGCTTCAAGGCGTAGACTCGGTAGACGATAAGTCCCACAAGGATAACTTCTATCATACCCTGCAAGTATTGGACAATGTGTGCCAGACGTCGGATGACCTTTATTTGAGATGGGCGGCTATTTTGCACGACATAGCCAAACCGGCCACCAAAAGGTTCAATAAAAAGGTGGGCTGGACCTTTCACGGACATGAAGACAAGGGAGCCCGCATGGTACCGGGGATTTTCCGCAGGTTGAAACTGCCCATGGATGAAAGGATGAAATATGTTCAGAAATTAGTTAAACTGCACCTTCGTCCTATTGCTTTGGTCAAAGATGAGGTCACAGACTCCGCCTTGCGGAGGTTGCTTTTCGAGGCAGGAGAGGATATAGACGACCTCATGAAGCTCTGCCGGGCAGATGTGACTTCTAAGAATAACAGAAAGGTGAAGCGATACCTGGAAAATTTTGATAAAGTAGCACAGAAGTTGGTAGAGGTGGAGGAAAAGGACCAGGTGCGGAACTTCCAGCCACCGATTTCTGGTGAGGAAATCATGGAAACTTTCGGTATAAATCCTTCAAAAGTCATCGGAGAAATCAAAGAAGAAATTAAAGAAGCTATATTGGAAGGCAAAATTCACAACAATGCCGCGGAGGCTCGTGAACTGATGCTGGAAATAGCTAAATCCAAAGGTCTTGAGTACCAGAATTATCCCCCAAAATCATAAACTAAATAAATTAAAATAGTAATGAAGCACGTAGTAATCATGCTGCTTTTGGCACTAGGTGTCAGCACATCCTTTGCCCAAAATTCAGATTCCACCTTGGTCAAGCTTGACCCGGCCGTAAAAAAATCCATGAATGCACTTGACCAGGCAGGGTACCAGCTGGCCATGCGCTATAATGACCGGCAGGTCGCCAAAGCAAACTTGTATGAGTTAATGTTGAGAAATCCAGAGGATATTCGTTATCCGGAATTGTTGGCTAGCTTATACTTCGAAGGAGGACAGTCTACTTCAGCTGCCTTGGTGGCCCTGGATATATTAAAAGTAAATGACAAGAATATCCCAGCATTGGAAATCGCTGCGTATTCCTTAGAGCAATTGGGTGCATTTGACCGGGCTCTACCGCATTTCGAAAGCCTTTATTTGCTGACTGGAGATAATTTCAGTCTGTACAAATCAGCCTTTCTTCAGTACAACCTGAAAAAGTATGCGGAAGCCATGAATTCGGTAGATATGCTAGTGAAAAATGTCAAGCCAGAGGATAAAATTGGTTTTCCAAAATCGCAGACTGAAACCCAGGAAATCAGTATGAAAGCTGCTGCTTTGAATTTGAAAGGTTTGATCTATCTGGAGCAAGGCTCAAAAGCGGATGCTAAAACCGCTTTTGATGAAGCAATTTCACTTGAACCAGAATTTGAAATGGCTAAAGAAAATCTGCAAAAGGCAATATAAACAGCCTTTCCGATCGCAAAATATAAACCGGCCTGAGGTCGGTTTTTTTTTGTGCTTTCTTTTTTTAGGATTATAAGGAAGATTAATAGAATGGAAACTTTTTGGTAACACCACTTAGGTATATATAGTGGAACTTTACCTGTTATGAAAATTCCATTTCCTATTCTTAGTATTGCTTTTTTATGGGCTTTGCTTTTTTCTAATGCTTCTGTAGGGCAAAGCACCGAAGAGTTTCACCAAAGGCTCAATTATGTAGATAGTCTGGCTAAAAGGCAGCCCGATCAGGCCTTTCTGATGGCCACAGAAATCGTGGAGCTGGGGAAGCAGCAGAACTGGGACACCCTTGTAGGAGTATCCCAGTTGATCCGTGGTAAAATCCTTTTCCAATTTGGCCTTTTTCAACCCGCCTCAGAAGCATTTTATGAGGCTGAGCATATTTTTGAACAGGAAAACCTGATTTCCCATCTAGCTCAGACCCACAATGCCCTTGGGGAGCTTTATTACAAAATTAAGTCTACAGAAGATGCTTTGCAGCGTCATGAGTCAGCTTTAAAGCTTTACCAGACTATTGATGATGCGTCCGGTGTGGCCGAGACCAAGAGTTTTATAGGAGGAATGTATGAGAAAATGGGGGCTTACCCCAAAGCCTTGGCATTTCAAAGGGAGGCTCTCTTACTATTTGAGGACATAGACCATAAAGAACAACTGGCTTTTGTGCATGAGAATGTAGGGAGTATCTATGAGGATTTGGAGCAGTATGATTCTGCATTGGTTTACTTTCAGAAAGCGTATGAGCTGAATTTTGAGATAGGGGATAGCTTGAGTTTGATCAGTAATTTAAATAATCTGGGCGATGTGTATCGAAAGACCATGGAGGCTGAGAGAGGCCTAAAATACTCTCTGGAAGCTGCTCAGATCAGTGCTAGACTTGGTTTTTTGGATCAGCAGAAAAGTGCAGTAGTGGATATATCCAAAGCCTATGCTGAAATGCAGGATTTTAGCAATGCGTACAAATTTTTAGAACAAAGCCGGGAGCTCAGTGAGCTGGTGTACTCTGAGGAATCCGCTAGGCAAATAGCGATTCAGGAAGCACAGAACCATCTTTTTACTAAAAATCAACAGATCAAGCAACTGGAACAGATGCGGGTGATAGATGCCCGGCTGAAATGGGCATTACTATTCTTGGTTGCTTTATTATGTGTACTGGGGTGGGTGATTTTCAATCGACAAAAGTTGAAGATCAGAAGCAATAAGAACCTGCTAGAACAGCAAAAGGAGACCTTGGCAGTAAAAGAGCGCCTGATCTCTACAGAAAAGCAAAACCGGAAATTGTTAGAGCTGAAAATGGAAGCGGAGGAGCAGGCGCATTCCAAGGCTTTGACAGCTCAAACTTTGCACGTCATCGATAAAAACCAAATGCTGGAAGATATCCAGCTGAGATTGCGAAATATTCTGGAGGAGGAACCAAAGGAGCAAAAGAAAAAAATACGGAACCTCATCAAGCAGATCGACTATAATTTTTCTCATGATACAGACTGGGAAGACTTCAAGCATAGTTTTGAAAAAGTGTACCAGGATTTCTTCCGAAAAATCCAGCAGCAATCCGGCGGCCTCACGCCAGCAGAGATGAAATTGGCTAGCCTGATGCGTCTTAATCTCAATTCCAAAGAGATAGCGTCTACCCTAGGAATATCCATGGATAGTCTTCGGATTTCCCGCTATAGGCTTCGCAAAAAAATGAAACTTGAAAAGGGGGAAAGCTTACAGCAATTTTTGCTTTGTATATGATTTACAATTTATTAACTCCTTTTTAACATTGGTTAATATACTGGTTATTAAGTCCTTACGATCGTTTTATTGATTTCTGTTTAGATTTTGTTAACGCTTGATATGCTGTTTGTTGCCCAAATGATTACAGTCAATTCTGGTCTATAGCCTATGCTCAATCTAACATTGTGGCATCAATATCAATCAATTCTTATGATAAAATCTAGGCTGAGTTATGGGGTGTTTGCAATCGTGATTCTTGCGGGATCTTGTAGCGAGCCTACCCAAGAAACCAAGGAGGCAGTGGTGGCTTCCAATGTAGAACCCTTGTATGTGACAGATTCGGTCATATATGATACAGATGACCCCGCAATCTGGGTCAATCCAGATGATGCTTCTAAAAGCCTCATTATTGGCACAGACAAAAATGAAGATGGAGCCCTGTATGTGTTTGACCTGAAAGGGAATGCTGTTGACTCATTAATTGTACGGAATATTCAGCGTCCTAATAATGTGGACGTGGGGTATGGTTTGGACTTGGGCGATCGCAGCGTTGACTTTGCGGTAACTGGAGAACGAATGACCTCTAAACTGAGATTCTATTCCCTTCCGGATATGCAAGAAATCAATCCGGGAGGAATTGAAGTATATGAGGGAGAAACTGGCCCGGAATATAAGGATCTGATGGGAGTTGCTCTTTTTCAAGACAAAACTACTGGAAAGAATTATGTAATCGCAGGAAGAAAGAATGGCCCTACTGATGGCACCTATCTCTGGCAGTATGAGATTTTGGCAGAGAATGGTCAAATCAACTTGGCACTGGTCAGGAAGTTTGGTTCATTTTCAGGCAGTAAAGAAATAGAGGCTATTGCCGTAGATGCAGAATTAGGATATATCTACTATTCTGATGAAGGGGCAGGTGTCAAAAAATACTATGCAGATCCAGAAAAAGGGAATGAAGAGCTGGCTTTTTTTGCTCAAGAAGGATTTACAGATGATCACGAAGGTATTTCGATTTATAAGCTGGATGACAAAACGGGGTACATTCTGGTTTCAGATCAAGGAGCAAACCTTTTTCATGTATTTCCCAGAGAAGGGTCTCCTTCCAATCCCCACGAACACAAGCTTCTCACTACCATCCCCGCGAGTACCATCTCAAGTGACGGCTCAGAGTCCAGCAGTGCGTCCCTAGGATCAGAATTTCCACATGGAGTTTTTGTGGCTATGTCTGACGACAAAACTTTTCAAATCTACCGATGGGAAGACATCGCAGGTGACATTCTGAAAATTAAAAACTAAACATCCTACCTGAAATCATGAAAAAGCTAATATTCAGTACACTTATTTTGGTTTTAACTTATTGTTTTGGCCAGGAAGCATTAGCACAGGGCGTGCTAAAAGGAAGGGTGATAGATGCGCAGAATCTTTCTATGCCCGGTGCCAATGTGGTATTGACTAACACCACATTGGGGACAGTTACCAGTCAAACAGGTGATTATTCCTTTGTAGACCTTCCCTCAGGTACCTACGAAGTACTGGTTACCTACTTGGGCTATGGATCTGTATCACATCAGACTCAGGTAAAGGATGGGGAGACTACTACTTTGAATTTCAAATTGGACCAGACCACCATAGAAAGCCTTGAATTTGTGGTGCTTGGTGACCGATTGAAAGGACAGGCAAAGGCGTTGAATCAGCAAAAAAACAATGCAAATATAACCAATGTGGTATCCTCAGATCAGATCGGCCGATTTCCGGATGCCAATATTGGCGATGCCTTGAAAAGGATTCCCGGGATCACTATGCAGAATGACCAAGGGGAAGCTAGGAATATAATTATCAGAGGGATGGCTCCACAGCTCAACTCTGTCACACTGAATGGAGAACGCATTCCTTCAGCAGAAGGGGACAATCGTACTGTGCAGATGGATTTGATTCCTTCGGATATGATCCAAACTATAGAAGTGAACAAAGCTGTGCTGCCAAATATGGATGCCGATGCTATAGGTGGATCTGTGAATCTAGTGACTCGTCAGGCTCCGAATGCCCTCCGTGTTTCAGGTACGCTAGGGTCTGGTGTCAACTTACTTTCTAATAAACCTATTTGGACTGGAGGATTAATAGTGGGCAATAGGTTCCTGGAGGACAAACTAGGGGTAATTGTTTCCGCTTCTTATAACAATCACAATTTCGGGTCAGATAATGTGGAAGCTACCTGGTACGAATCTGACAATGGAGTCGCTTTAGAGGATTTTGAAATCAGGGAGTATCAAGTTCAGCGGGTGAGAAGGTCAGTCTCAGCAGCTCTGGATTATCAGCTATCCGACAATCATAGCCTATTCTTCTCTGCGATGTATAACCATAGAGATGACTGGGAAAATAGGTTTGCAATGCAAGTGAGCCAGCTTGACGACATGTTTGATGATGGAGATTTTACAGAAATCAGTGCTGGTAGATACACGGGCAATGCAAGGGTGGAATACCAGACTAAGGGAGGATCAAATGATAGTAGAATCGATAATTCTAGGCTAGAAGATCAGCGGGTTTACAATTTAACGCTAGGGGGAGACCACCTTTTCAATAAGTTGAAAATGGACTGGAATGTGACCTATGCCAGAGCATCCGAGAGTAGACCTCATGAGCGATACATCGCTTATAGATCGGAAGGACAGCTGGTAGATGTGGACCTCAGTAATCCAAGAAAACCTTATTCCTATCTCCAAAACCCAGCAGACAACTTGGGTATAGAATTTAGTGAACTAAGTGAAGAGAAGGGCTATACCTTTGACCAGGACCTCAATGCCAAACTGGACTTTAAATTACCATATAGCTCTAAAGGAATTCTTCAGTTTGGAGGTAGATATAGAGGCAAAAGTAAAGAAAGGGATAATAACTTCTTTGAGTACGAACCGATTGACATGGATTCATTTGGGAATACCTTAGCTGATATACCGACCAATAATTACAGCGACCCTAATTTCCTTGCCGGGTCGCAATATCAGGTCGGGACTTTTGCTACGCCTGTATTTCTGGGAAGTTTAAATCTCAAAAACGGTGCGCAGTTTGAAGAATCTGATTTAATGGAGGAGTATGTGCCAGGTAATTATGTGGCCAACGAGACTATTACTGCCGCTTACGCCATGATGGACCATCAGTTTAACAGCAAGTTTTCTGCGATAGCAGGGTTAAGACTAGAGCATACTGCCATTGATTACGCAGGTAATATTTTTGACCTGGATAACGAAGAGGTGTCTCCTGCCGAGGGTACACAGAGTTATAGCAATCTGATGCCAGGGGTTCATTTGAAGTATGATTTCACCCCGAATAGCATATTGAGATTTGCTTGGACTAATACCATCGCTAGACCCAATTATTTTGATTTAGTACCTTATGCAGAGTTCAGTCCAGAGGATCAGGAGCTTGCTCGAGGTAACCCTAATTTAAAGGCAACCACAGCCATGAATTTTGATTTGATGGGTGAAAAGTACTTCGATAATGTTGGGATTGTTTCCTTTGGAGGCTTTTACAAGAATCTGGATGACTTTGTCTACACCATCACTACCCAGGGATACAGTGATCCTGTTTTTGGAGAGGATCTAGAATACTCTCGCCCAGAAAATGGAGGCACTGCCCAGGTGTATGGTTTTGAGGCTGCGATACAGCGTCAAATCTGGAAAGGGCTTGGGATCTACTTAAATTATACTTTTACCAAGTCTAGTACTACAGGCATTGAAGGTAGGGATGAAGATGATCTAGAGTTGCCGGGTACAGCAGATAACATGTTTAATGCTTCATTGTCTTATGAAAATAAGAAACTGGTAGTTCGCGTATCCTTGAATTATGCCTCGGATTACCTGGACGAATTGGGTGGAGACAGCTTTGAAGATCGCTTTTATGACAAGCAGACGTTTTTGGATGTGAATGCTTCTTATGCTTTTACGCCTAAGTGGAGAGTGTTTTTCGAAGGAAATAATTTAACTAATCAGCCACTGCGGTATTACCAGGGAATACAGGCCCGCACTATGCAAATGGAGTACTACAACGCGAGGTTGAACTTTGGGGTTAAATTTGATCTGTTTGAATAGTTTTAAACGGAACTAATAAGTATAAAAAAGGTGGTTCAGATATATCTGAACCACCTTTTTTTATCGCCAGTACCTGGGATTGAATGATAATTGGATTAGGAATGTCTTTCCTTATTACTATTGTAGAAAGTTTAAAAGTTAAACAAGAATAGTGCTATTAGACTACCAAGCAATGCTAGGCCAAAGCTCAAGAAAAGGATTTTAGGATGATTGCTGATCCTTTGCTTCTTCTTTGGTTGCCCGTCTACCACCAATTGTTGCCTAGGCTGGATTACCTCCTGTACCACGGCCAGGCTTCCCAAGAAATAAATCAATAGGATTAAGAAAAAACTTGCGACGATTTCCATGAGATTGCTGTTTGAACCCCAAAGTTAACAGCTAAGTCTCCCCTTGATTTTTAGGTTTACAAACTTAACAATTTGATAATGAACGGACATGAAAAAAACCGCTATTGAAGTAGCGGCTTTTTTCACTTTAAAACATCCTTATTTGAATGGATTGGACTCTATCATTCGGCCTTGCCTTATTTTGTTATCTAGAGTACTTCCTATATCCACCCGATCCAGCTTCTCTATCCTCGCAGAGGAAGCTGTACCGGTAATTTGTTCTATGGTGGTGCGAAGAAGGTATTCATTGATATCACCAAGCGGTCTCAATCTTTCTTCGTATTCAAAAGCTTCTACGTTGGGTTCGAAACCATTGATATAGTCGGATTCATCCAGGCTATTGAAACTTCTGGTGACAATAGGAAGCAACCCATAGTTATTGTCATCGTTTTCCTCATCTTCAAAAGGGATGGAGCCCACATTTTTTCCATAGGTCACATCACCTACCAAAAATACATCCATATAAGGTCTCAGCCCATTGATGATTAATTCTGAGGCAGAGGCTGTACGCGAAGAGGTGATGATATAAACTCTATTTCCTTCTAAGGTTGCACCCAGATTTTCAGCTTTGGTTTTAAATGCGGTTTGGACATTACTCAACTCAGGAATATTGGTAGAAATAAAGTCATTGTATTTGGTCTTCGAAAATATGTCCTCGTCGGTCACGGCTGGGGCAATTAAGCTTGCCATATTTACCGCGGAGCTCACGAGTCCTCCACCGTTGTAGCGGAAGTCTACGATGAGGTGATTGATTTGTTGGGCCTTGAATGAGGCGAAAGCTGCATCTAGTTCATTGTCAAAGGCTTTGTCGCCGTTGCCAGCATCCGGCGCAAAGAAATTATAAATCACATACCCGATTTTTTCTGAGTCCACATTGAATACGGTATCCAGAAATATGGGGTTTTCGGACAACTGTACAGGAGTCAGCGAGATGTCGGCTTGGGCCTGATACCCACCTTCACTCTCATTAAATCTGATGTATGAAATAGTGTGGGTAGATTCTGTCCGTCCAAGTACTGTTCTGTAATTGTCTATATTCATGACGGTCCCGTTGATAGCTGTAATCACGTCTCCTCTGCGTAAACCTTCCGTAGCAGCTGGACTGTTTTTCTTTACATAGGATATTTCTGCTACTACATCGTCGCTGGTGGAGGAGGCTCTATACAGGGTGTATTCATAGCCTGCATCCAGGGAAATACCGCTTAGGTTATTGATCAACTCCTGGTAGTCTGGATATATGGCAGAAAACCTATCGGTAGGTCGAAACAGTAATGATTCATAATAGTCTTCAGGTTCAGAAGTCGCAGCGATTGGAGTTCTCATGTTTTCATTCCAATAGTAGACTTCATTCATGACAGCTCGAATCCAACCGTTTATTTCTGTTTCCAGGGTGTTTTCCGGAACTACCGGCGGCTCTACTACAGGATCCATTTCATCGTCCTTGTCACAGCTCCACAGCAATCCGCTCAGAATTACATAGAAGCAAGCCTTTAAGATTTGGTTAGATTTCATATTTGGGAAATTTGGATGATTGTAAGCACGGTATTCAAACGCCTACGGATATGCTTATGTTTTCAATAAGTAGAACCATAAGAGACGTCATGTGTTTGACTGTCTTTAAGTTCTCCGTTTTCACATTTCAATACTCTATAAGGGTACTTACGAAGTAAATCATAATTATGGGTTGCCATTAATATAGCAGTTCCTTTTTTATTTATTTCCTGGAAGAGCTTAAAAATTCCATCCGCTACGTCTGGATCTAAGTTTCCGGTAGGCTCATCGGCAAGCAAAATGGATGGTTCATTCAGCAAAGCCCTGGCGATCACCACTCGCTGCTGCTCTCCTCCGGAAAGCTGGTGAGGCATTTTGCTGGATGCGTTGTTCAGTCCCACCAGCAGCAGTACTTCTGCCATTCTAGCATTTATTTTTGCTTTGTCTTTCCAGCCTGTGGCCCGCATGACAAAGGCTAGGTTCTCAGCTACTGAGCGGTCATTAAAAAGTTGGAAATCCTGAAAAATAATCCCGATTTTTCTTCTCAGGTAGGGGACATCTTTTGTTTTGATGTTTTCTAAATTAAAGCCGGCCACTTCTGCACTCCCGCTTCTCAGTTCCAAGTCTGCATAGAGGGTCTTGAGCAAGGAACTTTTGCCGGAGCCGGTTCTACCGATCAAAAAGACAAATTCATGCTGCTCCACCGAGAAGTTGACATTGGAGAGTATAGGGTCGACTCCTTGAAATATGGTAGCCTGGTTGACCTGCAATACGGGTTGAGTACTGAAATCCATTCTTATAATTCTAGTTTTTGCAATTTTCCAAAAGGTAGTTCTTTGATCAACGCTTCCAGCTCGTCTTCCTTTCCTCCCAGTCCGAATTTTTCTATTTTCTTTAAAGGCCTGTCTGCTCTGAAGTAGGCAACCAGCACAAAGTTTTCATCCCGGATCTGGATGTAATCTGGAATTTTAGCTTTGCCTTTTACTTTGATGATATACATAAGGGAAATTGAAAAAAGACCGACAATTGCCGGTCTTTTGTGTGATTATTTTCCAGCAGCTTTTGCATGGTCTGCCAAAAATGTTGCCAAACCGG
This sequence comes from Algoriphagus sp. TR-M9, assembly GCF_027594545.1. Lineage (NCBI taxonomy): Bacteria > Pseudomonadati > Bacteroidota > Cytophagia > Cytophagales > Cyclobacteriaceae > Algoriphagus > Algoriphagus halophytocola. The sequence continues at coordinate 714,653 of NZ_CP115160.1, forward strand.
AGTCTGTAAGTGGATGTTTGAGCAAGCTGGTGATTACCTTCAATGGGCAGGTCACTACATCTGCTCCCACTTCAGCACATTTCAGCAGGTGCATGCTGTGTCTTACCGAGGCAGCCAATACTTCGGTTTCGAAGCCGTAGTTTCCATAAATATGCACGATCTGACTGATCAGCTCCATGCCGTCATAGGAAATATCATCCAGTCTTCCGATGAATGGGGATACATAGGATGCTCCAGCTTTGGCGGCCAATAGCGCCTGGCCTGCAGAGAAGATTAGGGTGCAGTTGGTACGGATTCCTTCGCTATTGAAGTATTTCAAAGCCTTTACTCCGTCCTTGATCATTGGGATTTTTACCACAATTTTATCATCGATTTTTGCAAGCTCCTTACCCTCCTTGATCATTCCTTCAAAATCCGTGGAGATCACTTCTGCACTGACTTTGTCATCTACTATGTCGCAGATGGCTTTGTAGTGTGCTCTTACATTTTCGTCACCGCTTATGCCCTCTTTGGCCATTAACGATGGGTTAGTAGTTACACCGTCTAGTACACCCAGGTCATAGGCTTCCTGGATATCATTGAGATTGGCGGTGTCAATAAAGAATTTCATGGTTTAATGAGTTTGATTATTCCGAACAAAGTTAGAAGATAAATCAGGATATGGAATCGATGATCCGCCCTTATGAAAAAAAATGGGCAAAAAAAAAGCGGCATCGCACCGCTACAACCGTCTACCCTTGCTTCCTTCCGGACCTGGGGGATTCAACAGGAGCTGGTCGTGCCGCCGGCGCAAAGGTAAGGAGAAATTAATTTATTACAATAATCTTGGTCAGGATTGCCTGATCATCTGCTTTTGTCACTGAGTGTGAGGTGAATTAATTTCAAATTCAAGATTTGAAATTTCGGATTACTTGGTTTTCGCCAGGTGAAGTTGGAATTCCAGCACATTGCAGTGGATGAAGTCATCCTCGGCCAGATCCTCAAATATCTCCTCGTCAAATTCCATTTCCGTTTTTTCTATTTTCCCATCCGGGTGTACGATCAGTTCTATCCCTGTGAAAGTATCGGGGTTGACCTGTACCAATACCTGGTAATCCTCAAAAACCCGCTTGAAATATTGTGAAAATGCTTTGGCCATAACTTTTGGTACAAATGTAGCAAATCATCAATTGCCCTGATAAGTGCTGGTATTGAGGGATGAAAAATTCTGGTAGATTTCCTCTGTTGGTGTTTGGGTGGTTTTGATTCTGTCAAACACATAATAGGCTTGAAGGATTAAGTCCTTCTCGTTGTAGGTTTTTGTAGGGGATATTCCCTGATTTTCCACTTTGAACAAGGTGCCGTAGGGACCTATGATATCGTAGCCATTGGGATTTTTTTTCCGCTTTACTTTCATGACCTCACCATCTGCAAATACAAATCTGGCGGTGCCAAAAAAGTAACTTCCCCTTCCCCGGGCTATTAATTCATTGCTTTGACTGTCCACTATTCTCACCTGATGGATGTTCTGAATGTCCTTATTGTAAAATATCCTTACTTTTTCAGCACTATGTGTAAAATCCGCATACATAAAACCTTTATCAATTTTCAGGCTTACAGGCGATTCTGACTCGGACTGGTAGGGGATTTCCAGTACAGGCGTACTCCAGCCGGAGCTGGATTGGGCATAGGAACCCATGGAAATGAGGAATACAGTAATTGTAAGAAGATTTTTCATACCGGACATGGTTTAGAACAATCTTTCACGAATTTTCGGTTTTTTAGTTTTATCTGTAAACCGATGCCCAAATAGGTTAAGGTGTTTTTTTAGAAAAAAAACAGAAAGGATGCTTTGTACTTCAGGATCCCTTTCTAAATTTGCTGCCATTCTTATGAAAACAATCGCAAACAAATATTGGTGGTGGCATTCTTACTCTTTCCAAAAGGAAGTTTAGAAAGCCCCTGCATTTTATTTTGCATTACGATATAGTATAAAAGGCTTACTGGATTTCCGGTAAGCCTTTTTTCATGAAAAATTAACCACAAATGACTCAAATAAAATTTCCCATTCTCACTACCTATCGGAAGCGACTGGCAGACACCATCACGCCAGTGAGTATTTATTTGCAGATCAGAGATCGATTTGCCAATCCCATCCTTTTGGAAAGTTCGGACTATCACGGACAGGAAAACAGTTACTCTTACATCTGTTTTAATCCCTTGGCTACTTTTTCATTCAACGCCGGGAAGGTGGTCGAAAGCCTGCCATCTGGCAAAAAAGAAAGCTATGAGGTGAGTTCTGAGCAGAAGCTTATGCAGTGTTTACGAACTTTTGGGGGGAAGTTTGACGTAGCACCGGACCATTTCAAATTCAGTACCAATGGGCTTTTCGGATATATCCAATACGATACCGTGGCCTATTTTGAAGATATCAAGCTGCAGAACTCCAAACCCAATGAGGTGCCGATGATGCAATACTCGGTTTACCAAAATGTCATCGTGGTGGACCATTACAAAAACGAGCTCCATCTATTAGAGCACAGGGTGGCAGGTGCCGAAAATCCCGAGATGATGCCCGAAATCGAGCGTTTGCTGAACAACAAGAACATTCCCAGTTATTCTTTTCAGCGGGTAGGAGAGGAAGAGTCAAATTACACGGACGAGGAGTTTTTGAAGATTCTGAATCAGGGTCGTGAGCATTGCTTCAAGGGAGATGTGTTTCAGATTGTACTTTCCCGTAGGTTTAGTACCGGTTTTAAGGGGGATGAATTTAACGTATATAGGGCGCTGAGATCAGTGAATCCTTCCCCGTACCTCTTTTATTTTGACTACGGTTCATTTAAGGTGTTTGGTAGCTCTCCGGAGGCGCAGATTGTGGTAAAGGACAAAAAGGCAACCATTTACCCTATTGCCGGGACATTTCGCAGAACTGGAAATGACCAAGAAGATGCCAAATTGGCAAGAAAACTCTACGATGATCCTAAAGAAAACTCAGAGCACGTGATGCTGGTGGATCTGGCCAGAAATGACCTGAGCAGATCATCCGAAAAAGTCAATGTGGATGTTTTTAAGGAAATCCAATATTACTCGCATGTGATCCATTTGGTTTCCAAAGTTACCGGTGAATTGCCCGAAGGTACCAACCCGCTGCAATTGGTAGCGGATACATTTCCGGCAGGTACACTCTCGGGGGCTCCGAAATATAGAGCGATGGAGTTAATAGATGAATTGGAAAATGTATCCAGACAATTTTATGGTGGGGCGATTGGCTACCTGGGTTTCAATGGGGATTTTAATCACGCTATTTTGATCCGCTCCTTCGTGTCCGAAAACAATCAACTTCGATTCCAGGCAGGCGCTGGAGTTGTGGCCAAATCTACCATTCCTTCCGAACTACAGGAAGTCTCCAATAAGCTGGAAGCGCTGAGAGTCGCGCTAAGGGCAGCGGAAAACATTTAGTTTTAAAGGGGTAAGGTTATAAAGTTATGACAGCAAAAAGTTTTGAGGAACTTAGGATATGGCAAAAGGCTATTAAAATTGGTGATGATGTTTATCAGTTGACTGATTTACCACCTTTAAAAAATGATTATAAATCAAGAAATCAATTAATTGGAGCGCTTGTGTCGATCTCAAATAATATCGCTAAAGGTTTTGAATACAATAGTAGAGTTCATTTATGAAATTCCTCTACTACGCGAAAGGATCGGCAGGAGAGGTGAGAAATCAACTTGCTCTGTTGGCAAAAGAAGGAAGAGTTAAACAAGATCAATATGAAATCAAGCATGACCCGAAGCGACACACAGAGGGATGATTATAATTCATGCGAAGATTCCATGTGACCTTAAAAAAAATTATAAACACATGAAAAATTACATTCTGAATTGTTATCACTTTCAGCCCAAATAAAATCTTTGATTAATTATTTACATAGTAGAAAAGTTGATAGGAAGTAACCTTACCTCTTTTCAACCATTCAACTTTAAAACTATACTTAAAATTAAAACAAAAAAGATGAGAATCTTAGTCTTAGATAATTACGACTCCTTCACCTATAATCTGGTCTACATTGTGAGGCAGCTGGGGTATGGGGCGCAGATGGATGTGTACCGAAATGATAAAATCAGTTTGGAAGATGTGGAGCTGTACGATAAAATCATCCTTTCTCCAGGTCCCGGTGTGCCAAAGGATGCAGGCATTATGCCGGACTTATTGAAAAAATACGCGGCGAGCAAGTCCATTCTTGGAGTTTGCCTAGGACATCAGGCGATCGGAGAAGCTTTTGGTTCAGGATTGACCAATCTTTCCGAGGTACTGCATGGAGTGGCTTCCACGGTAAAAGTACAGGCTGACTTGCTTTTCAAGGAGCTTCCCGATACTTTTAATATCGGCAGATATCACTCTTGGGTGATCAACGAAAATACCCTTTCCCCCGATTTGGAAGTGATTGCCCGTACCGCTGACCAGCAAATCATGGCTGTGCGTCACAAGGAATTTGATGTCAGGGGAGTTCAGTTTCACCCCGAAAGCATACTAACTGAAAACGGCGTGCAGCTGATCAAAAACTGGCTGGAAAGTTAATAGAGACACTCACCCCACAACACCTATAAAATGAAAGAAATATTAAATCAGCTTATTGAGCATCGCACACTGACCAAGGCGGATGCTAAAGAAGTTTTGAAGAATATCACGGCCGGAAATTATAACACCAGTCAGATAGCGGCCTTCATGACGGTTTATTTGATGCGTAGCATTACAGTAGATGAGTTGTCAGGATTTAGGGAGGCCATGCTGGAGCGCTGCATTCCTGTGGATATTGCAGAATATGATGCCATGGATCTTTGCGGGACCGGTGGAGACGGCAAGGACACCTTTAATATATCTACACTTTCTTCCTTTGTAGTGGCTGGTGCAGGGCAAAATGTAGCCAAACATGGCAATAATGGCGTGTCATCCATTTGCGGTTCGTCTAATCTGCTGGCCTACTTTGGCTATCAGTTCAGTAATGACATGGATGAAATCAAGCGCAGTTTGGATGAGGCGGGGATTTGTTTCCTACATGCTCCGCTCTTTCACCCGGCTATGAAGCATGTGGGCCCCATCCGAAAAGATCTTGGGGTGAAAACCTTCTTCAACATGCTCGGTCCTATGGTGAACCCTAGCTTTCCGAAGAAGCAATTGGTTGGGGTTTTTAGCCTGGAATTGGCCAGATTATATGGCTACCTCTATCAGGACATGGAGGGCATGTTTTCCATACTTCATGCCCTAGATGGCTATGATGAAATTTCGCTGACCGGTGATTTTAAGATGATTTCAAATGCAGGAGAAAAAGTGTACAGTCCAGAAAACATTGGGCTTTCTAAGCTCTCTGCATCTTCGATCAAAGGTGGGGAAAGCATAGAGGACTCGGCAAAGATTTTTGAAAATATCCTGAAAGGCAAAGGTACCCAGGCACAGAATCAGGTGGTGATCGCTAATTCTGCCGCTGCGCTCATGACGGCTCGGCAAGAACTAAGCTTCCTAGAGGCGGTGGCCATAGCAGAAGAAATCCTGATGAGCAAAAGAGCCCTACAGGTTTTCAACGGTTTAGTTAACCCGAAAACCACAGTTTCATTCCATTAATCAAAAAGCCGAACGGAACACACATCACCTAAAAGTGAAACTCCAATCATCCTAGAAAAGCAATTATATAGCTATGAATATTTTAGATAAAATCATCGCACAAAAGCATGAGGAAGTTGCTGAAAAAAGCAGCCTAGTCCCAGTCAAACTGCTTGAGCAAAGCATCTATTTTGAAAGCAAAGTGGTGTCGATGAAGGAATATGTAACTGATCCGGAAAAATCAGGGATTATCTCTGAATTTAAAAGAAAATCTCCTTCCAAAGGTTTGATCAACGGGGCCGCCTCGGTAGAAAAAGTAAGTATAGGCTACATGCAGGCGGGGGCTTCGGCTTTGTCTATCCTTACAGATACCGATTTCTTTGGCGGTGCCAATGAAGACCTGAAAGCTGCCCGTAAATTCAACTATTGCCCCATTCTTCGGAAGGACTTTGTAGTGGATGAGTACCAGATATTGGAAGCCAAATCCATAGGAGCTGACTGTATTCTATTGATTGCAGCAGCTTTGGAGCCAAAGCGACTGAAAGACTTGGCGGCTTTTGCAAAAAGCTTAGGATTGGAAGTACTCATGGAAGTACATGATGGAGAGGAGTTGGACCGTAGCATTTGCGCTGACTTGGATCTGGTAGGCGTGAACAACAGAAATCTGAAAACCTTCGATGTTTCCCTGGAGACTTCCCTGGAGTTGGTAGATCGAATTCCTTCTGATTTTATAAAGATTTCAGAAAGCGGGATTTCCCAGGTAGAAACTTTGGTTCAGCTTAGAAAAGCAGGCTTCGATGGGTTTCTGATCGGTGAGAATTTTATGAAGTCAGCAAGACCAGAACAGGCGGCTTACACCTTTATCAAGGAATACCGAAAGCTACTGGCTAAGGAAACAGCTCTAGATAAAGCCTGATGCTAGTCAAAGTTTGCGGGATGCGGGAGCCGGAGAATATCCGGGATTTGGAAGAAAAGATCCAGCCAGATTGGATGGGATTGATTTTCTATGCCAAATCGCCGCGCTTCGTGGGGGATGAGAAAGCGCAAGAATTGGCTGAAGTAAATCTTCCAAAAGTGGGGGTTTTTGTGAACGAAACGCTGGAAAACGTTCTGGTGAAAATTCAATCATTTCAGCTAGCTGCAGTACAACTCCACGGAAATGAAAGCCCTGCATACGTTCGGGAACTCAAACTGAAAACCGATAAAAAGCTCTGGAAAGTAGTTTCGGTAGGAGATAGCATAGACTGGGAAACATTGAGGGATTATGTGGGGTTGGTAGATTGTTTTCTGTTTGATACCGCTACCAAAAAACATGGTGGTTCAGGGAAGAAATTCAATTGGGAATTATTAAAAAGTTATCCGTTTAAAGTTCCATTTATTCTAAGTGGAGGTTTGGATGAAAATTCGGTAGAGGAGTTGCTCCAACTTGAAAAAGAGATACCTCAATTGACGGGAGTAGATTTGAACTCCAAGTTTGAAGATGCTCCCGGATTAAAAAACATTGAAAAACTGAGGAGTTTTAAGAATAAAATTAGACCATAGTTGAGAGTCCATAGTCCATGGTCTATCAACTACCAACTATAGCATTATGATCAAAGTAGATGAGAAGGGTTTTTACGGCAAATTTGGTGGAGCTTACATTCCGGAGATGCTGCATCCCAATGTCGAGGAACTGAGAGAGAACTATGAGTCCATTTTGGCTTCTAAGGAGTTTCAGGATGAGTTCAGAAGCTTGCTCAAAGACTATGTAGGTAGGCCAACGCCCTTGTATTTTGCTTCTAGACTTTCTGAAAAGTACGGTGCAAAAATCTATCTAAAGAGAGAAGACCTTTGTCATACCGGAGCGCATAAAGTGAACAATACCATCGGTCAGATTATCCTGGCCAAAAAGCTGGGAAAGAAGCGAATTATCGCCGAAACAGGCGCGGGACAGCACGGAGTGGCCACTGCGACGGTTTGTGCACTGATGGGGATGGAGTGCACTGTGTATATGGGAGAGGTTGACATAGCCCGTCAGCGCCCGAATGTAGAGCGGATGAAGATTCTGGGCGCAGAGGTGGTTCCGGCCACTTCCGGCTCCAAAACCCTAAAAGATGCAACTAACGAGGCCATGCGTGCCTGGATCAATAACCCAGTGGACACACATTATATCATAGGTTCGGTGGTAGGTCCACATCCTTACCCGGAAATGGTAGCGAGATTTCAGTCCGTGATTTCCGAAGAAATGAAATGGCAACTGAAAGCAAAAGAAGGGAGAGAAAATCCCGATATCGTGATTGCCTGCGTAGGAGGTGGATCGAATGCCGCTGGGGCTTTTTATCATTATTACAATACTCCTGATGTTCGGTTGGTGGCAGCAGAAGCTGGTGGATTGGGCGTGAATTCCGGGAAAACTGCGGCGACTACAGCCAAGGGTATACCTGGGATATTGCATGGCTCAAAGACCATTCTGATGCAAACCGAAGATGGACAAGTGGTGGAGCCACATTCTATATCCGCAGGTTTGGATTATCCAGGAATAGGACCTGTTCACGCGCATTTATTTGATGTGGGAAGAGGAGAGTTTGTGGCTGTGGATGATAAAGATGCGATGGCAGCCGGAGTAGAGTTGAGTAAGTTGGAGGGAATTATTCCGGCCATAGAATCAGCGCATGCGCTTTATGCTTTGAACCTGATCGAATATTCCAAAGATGATGTGATTGTCGTGAATCTCTCAGGGAGAGGAGACAAGGATCTTGAAACGTATATTAAATGGGGAAAGTACTGATTGATGATTTTGGAATTACGATTTACGAGTTTGTTTTGAACCTCCATGGTAATTGTAGAAATCATGCTTTTCCTAATAAAAAATGAAAGAGAATGCATAAGGTTGAAGGCAGAATAGTGAAGTAATCTAACTTCTGTGTATAATTTGGCTTTTGAACCCTGAAGTGGTTCAACAAATAATTACCATGTATGCAACCCATGAAAAGTATAAATAGTTACTCCAACCCTGAAGGAGTTGAGCCATAATCGAATTACGCTAAGACTTGGCAAAAATGTTAAACTCTAAAGAAAGCCTCGTAAATCGTACTTCGTAAATCGCAAATACAATGAACCGAATACATACATTATTTAAAGAGAAGGGCGATCGCGTACTTTCCATTTACTTTACTGCAGGGTTTCCAAAGCTGGAAAACACCATGGAAATCATGGAAGCGATCCAAGCTGGAGGTGCTGATATAATTGAAATAGGAGTTCCCTATTCAGACCCGGTTGCAGATGGGCCGACCATTCAGGACAGCAATATGATCGCACTGGAGAATGGGATTTCTCTGAAAAAGATCTTTGAGCAACTGAAAGGCTTTCGTGCCAAAATTCATATTCCAGTGGTTTTGATGGGTTATCTCAACCCGATCATGCAGTATGGGATGGAGGAATTTTGTAAGAAATGCAAAGAAGTGGGCGTGGACGGTCTGATACTTCCGGACCTTCCCATGCAGCAATTTATCGATGACTATAAGGAGCTTTTTGAGCAGTATGGCTTGGTGAATACCTTCTTGATTTCCCCCCAAACTTCCGAAAAGCGGATCCGGGAGATCGATGAAAATACCAATGGCTTTATCTACATGGTTTCCTCACATAGTATTACTGGGGCTAAGGCAGGAATTTCTGAAGAACAGATTGCTTACTTCGAACGAGTGAAAGCAATGAACCTGAAGAACCCTAGATTGATAGGTTTTGGGATTTCCGATGCAGAGACCTTTTCCAAAGCTTCAGAATACAGCAATGGAGCCATTATAGGTTCTGCTTTTATTAAGACCGTCAAAGACTCTAAAAATTTGAGTGAGGATATTCAGAGCTACATTCAATCGGTGATCAATTGATAAATTGTAAGATTGTAAAATGCCATTCTTGTACACCTAAGTTCAAAATTCAATTCAAAAACTTACGATGACCTCGTAAATCGTATTTCATAATTCGTAAAGCACCATGATTATTCAGCTTCAGCCCGATATTTCCGAAAGCCAAAAAGATAAATTGATCCAAGAGGTCAACGGAATCGGCTATAAAACCACAGAAGTAAAAACCCAGTTGGGTGACTATCTGATCGGAATAGGGAAAAAGGATTTTGATATCCGAAAAATCGGCCAAATGGACGGTATTCTTGATATCCATATTGTTTCTGATGAGTACAAACTGGTTTCCAAAAAATGGAAGGCAAAGCCGACTTCTGTGGATTTGGGAGATAATATTTTTATCAAAGACGGAGAGATGGCCGTGATCACGGGGCCTTGCTCCATAGAGTCGGAGGAGCAAATCCGCGCAGTTGTGGCGCATTGTATTGAAAATGACATCAAGATGATGAGAGGGGGAGTTTTCAAGCCAAGAAGTAGCCCTTATGCCTTTAGAGGCTTGGGATTGGAAGGTTTGAAATTATGGCATGAAATCGCCAGCGAAGCAGGGATCAAGATCGTGACCGAAGTGATGCAGACTTCCCAGATCGAAGAGATGTATCCTTACGTGGATGTGTATCAGGTTGGCGCGAGGAATTCGCAGAACTTCAACTTGCTTGATGAATTAGGGAAAGTAGATAAAGCCGTCATGATCAAGCGTGGGATATCAGGAACGATTGAAGAGCTTTTGCAGTCTGCCGAGTATGTCTTTTCCGGAGGAAATGAAAAGTTAATTCTCTGTGAAAGAGGAATCAGAACCTACGAGCGAGCTTCGAGAAATACCCTGGATCTAAATGCGATACCGATTTTGAAAGCAAAATCTCATTTACCGGTCATCGTGGATCCTTCGCATGGGATCGGAATCCGTGCTTATGTGCCGCAAATGGCCTTGGCAGGGGTGATGTCCGGTGCAGATGGAATCATCTATGAATCCCATGAGGTTCCTGAAAAAGCTTATTCCGATGGTCAGCAAACCTTGGATTTTGCCCAAAGCGCAAGGCTTGCAGCTTGGATCAGGGAGAGTTTCGCAATGCGAAAAGGATTTGATTTGTTGTAAAGTATTGATTTCTAGAATTACCTGTTTAAATTAGAGCCATGAATCCGACACCAAGAACTTTCGTACATCATTCTTATTACCATTCTCAATGAAGGGATAGGATGACTATGAATTTTTGGTAAAAAATAATAGAGGCCTATTCCTTCCGGGAGTAGGCCTTTTTTGATTTCCAGCGTCATTGCGAGTGACGAAGGAGCGAAGCAATCTCGTCTACACAAAAAAGACTGCCACGCCTCGTCCCTCGGCTCGCAGTGACGGAAAAAGAAGAATATTAAAAAGAACAGAATATACCCAAATACCATGAACACAAACACAAAACAAAAAGAATGGGTCTTCAGTGACCAACGATTGCAAAAGCTGAGGCAGGAGTACGATGCATATACTTCAGAGGACTTTAAAGTTTGGAAGATCCTTTTTGAAAGACAGATGCCAAACTTACCAAAGGCTGCCTCCAAAGCGTACCTTGATGGTGTGGAGATCGTTGGATTCACAGCAGATCGAATTGCCAACTTTGAGGATTTGAATCAGATTTTAGCAAAAACTACGGGCTGGGAAGTTCAGGTGGTTCCTGGCTTGATTGACGATGACTTGTTTTTTGGACTGCTGAACAACAGGCGATTCCCATCATCCACTTGGCTAAGGAAAATGGAGCAGTTGGACTACCTAGAGGAGCCGGATATGTTTCACGATGCATTTGCCCATATGCCTATGCTGACCAACCAGCCTTATGTGGACTTCTTGGAGAAACTTTCTGGAATTGCTCTGAAACATATCAATAATCCATGGGCGATTCAGTTGTTGAGTAGGATTTATTGGTTTACCATCGAGTTTGGGCTGATAAAAGAGGATGGAGAGCTAAAAATATACGGTGCAGGTATCCTAAGTTCGGCAGGAGAGACTAAATTCAGCCTTTCAAATGAACCGAAGCATATTGATTATGATGTTCGAAGGATTTTGAACCAGGAATACTGGAAGGATCGCTTTCAGGATAAATACTTTGTGATCGAAAATTACAAGCAACTTTACGAGTCACTTCCGGAGATTGAGTCAGTGCTGGAGGAGATGCTTTTAGAGAAAAGACAATAGACATTAGACGCTAGACATAAGAAAAGAGACTACCAGTCTTGCATCTTGTGTCTAGCATCTTGAATCTTAAAAATGAAAATAGCAGTCATAAAATATAACTCAGGCAATGTGCAGTCGGTGCTTTACGCTTTGGAGCGATTAGGTGTAGATGCAGAACTCACGGATGATCCTGAGGTAATCCGAGCAGCAGACAAAGTGGTTTTCCCCGGACAAGGCGAAGCAAGTACTGCAATGAGGTATCTGAAGGAGCGAAAGCTAGATGGGCTGATCAAAGACTTGAAGCAACCGTTCTTGGGAGTTTGTCTGGGTTTGCAGTTGCTTTGTGAGCATTCTGAGGAAAACGACACGCAGTGTTTGGGGATTTTTCCTGTGAAAGTAAAACGCTTTGTTCCTGAAAATTCTCAGGAATTTAAAGTACCGCATGTAGGCTGGAATGAGTTGGAGAATCTAGCCGACAATCCATTGTTGAAAGATTTACCAGCCAACCCTTTCGTGTATTACGTGCATAGCTTTTATGCGGAATTGAGTGATTTCACCATCGCTCAAACGCATTACATCCATGATTTCTCAGGCATTCTCCATCGGGATAACTACTATGCGATTCAGGCTCACCCGGAGAAAAGTGGCTTGGTGGGAGAGAAGTTGTTGGAGAACTTTCTTTCTCTTAAATAAATCCCTCTCGCCCTCCGCCGCGGCGGAGGGAGTTTGTTCAATTATAACTCAAACCTTAAATAATGAAGTCTTGATTTTTGGATCTTGCTTCTAATATCTCAAAAAATGCAAATCATCCCAGCAATCGACCTCATCGGAGGGAAATGTGTCCGACTTAGTCAGGGCGATTACAGCAGCAAAAAAGAATACCACGATGACCCCTTGGAAATGGCCAAGCGCTTTGAAGGTGCAGGAATTCAACGACTGCATCTGGTGGATTTGGATGGAGCCAAAGCCAAGAAAATCATAAACGCAGATGTGCTTCAGCGAATCAGTTCGGGAACGAGTTTGCAGGTTGACTTTGGTGGAGGAATCCAGGCGGATAAAGAAATAGAAAAAGCTTTTGAATTAGGAGCAAAGCAAGTGACTGGAGGTAGTATTGCCGTCAAGAATGCTGAGTTATTTCAATCCTGGATCAAGAGATATGGATCCGAGATGATCATCTTAGGAGCTGATGCCAAGAATAGGAAAATTGCTGTTGGAGGCTGGGAAGAGACTACTGCTGTGGATTTGATTCCATTTATCAAGGATTATGTAGCACTGGGAATCAGTTATGTGATCTGCACAGACGTAGCCAAAGACGGTTTGCTCCAGGGACCTTCTACAGATTTATACAAAGAAATCTTGGAAGAAATCCCGGGCATTAAACTCATCGCAAGTGGAGGGGTATCCTCTGTGAAAGATTTGGAAGAATTGGAGAAAATCGGGGTCTATGGGACGATAGTGGGGAAGGCGTATTATGAGGGGAGAGTGACGCTGGAGGAATTGGCAGCGTTTGTTTGATTTACCAGTGCATTTACGAATTACGATTTTTGATTTACGAGATTGAACTGAACCTCAATCGACAATCTTTAAACTTTTATACTGTTCAAAGATTAAGGTTATAAAATGACGCTAAACACTATCAGAAATCTCGTAAATCGTACTTCGTAAATCTTAATTTAGAATGATGAATGTTGAATAATGAAGTGTCTAAAGTTGAATTCATATAATGCTTACTAAACGAATAATCCCTTGTCTTGATATCAAAGAAGGTCGAACTGTCAAAGGAGTGAACTTTGTGGAACTTCGGGATGCAGGAGACCCGGTGGAGTTGGCGAAGATCTACTCTGACGAGGGAGCAGATGAACTCGTGTTTTTGGATATTACGGCTACTGTTGACAAGCGAAAGACCTTGGCAGAGTTGGTGACCAAAGTGGCAAAGGCGATCAACATTCCATTTACAGTAGGTGGAGGAATTTCCACTGTGGAAGATGTGAAAGTGCTCTTGAATGCAGGAGCAGATAAGATTTCCATTAATTCATCTGCTGTGAAAAATCCGCAGATCATCAATGAAATGGCGTCAGAATTCGGTTCCCAATGTATAGTAGTGGCGATTGACACTAGAAATATGGATGGGATAGACTTTGTACATACGCATGGAGGAAGGAAGCCGACTTTGCTGAAAACTCAGGAATGGGCTCAAGAGGTTTGCGATAGAGGTGCCGGAGAGATTTTATTGACTTCTATGGATCACGATGGTACCAAGGCAGGCTTCTCCAATGAACTGTTGGCAGAGATATCATCTGCGCTTTCCATTCCTGTTATTGCATCCGGTGGTGCCGGTACAATGGCACATTTCAAAGATGTGTTTACCTTTGGCAAAGCAGATGCTGCTTTGGCGGCAAGTATTTTCCACTTTAAAGAAATTGGGATTCCTGAGTTGAAAAGTTATCTCGCAGGTGCAGCAATCAGTATAAGAAAATAAAGGAATAACCTTTGAGGTCTTCCAGACCTCAAAGGTTTTAACCAAATAAACCTTCGGGGTTGTAAAAAACCAAAAGGTTAAGAAAACAAGGGGACAAAACCTTCGGGGTTTTGGAAACCCCAAAGGTTAGAATGGATATGAATATAGATTTTAAGAAAATGGATGGCTTGGTGCCGGCAATCGTACAGGATACACTCTCGGGCAAAGTACTGATGCAGGGCTACATGAATGAGGAAGCTTTGGCGAAAACCAATGAAACTAAAATGGTGACTTTTTTTAGCCGCAGTAAAAACCGACTTTGGACCAAAGGAGAGACTTCCGGCAATTTCATGGAGTTGGTTTCCATCGCTGTGGACTGTGATGGGGATTCGATTCTAGTGAAAGCTAATCCGCGTGGACCGGTTTGTCACACCGGAGCTGATACTTGCTTTGAAGAAGTGAATTCTTCTAAAACAGGTTTTATCGATCAGCTGAGAGCAATCATCAAGGATAGGAAAAACAACCCTTCTGATGCTTCATACACGGCTTCCCTTTTTGCCAAGGGCATCAATAAAGTAGCTCAGAAAGTAGGGGAGGAAGCCGTGGAGATCGTGATTGAAGCCAAGGATGACAACAAGGAACTTTTCATGGGAGAAGCAGCGGACTTACTTTATCACTATTTAGTGCTTCTGGAAGCCAAAGGCTATGAGCTGGATGAAGTGATGGAGGTGCTGATTGCTAGGCATCAAAAATCCTGATTTTTGCAATAGATTCAATAAAATCTAAGTCCTGATACTGGACTCTAAGTAGAAATTCTTAACTTTTTATGATTTCCATTGCTGAACTGATCTCAATGGGAATAGTGAAAAGGCCGTGATCAGGTCAGTTTTTAACCTAGTTTTTTACTTATGAAGAACAAGTACGTAGATATTCACAATCCCGTATTTTTTCCTTCAGTCATTTTGTTGATAGTTTTTATGGCTGTCACGATGATTGTGGGTGAACCCATGCTGGTCCTATTCGACTCCTTTAAAAACTTTGTGACAGAAAAGACAGGCTGGCTGTTTATTCTTGCGGTCAACGTGTTCATTATTTTCTGTCTTTATCTGGGCTTTAGCAAGTACGGATCGGTGAGGCTAGGAGGGAAGGATGCAACGCCAGACTTTTCCACCTCAGCTTGGTTTGCCATGCTATTTAGTGCCGGAATGGGGATTGGCTTATTGTTCTATGGAGTTGCAGAGCCAGTGTCGCATTATGCCCGCCCCCCTGTAGCTGACCCATTTACCGTTGATTCTGCCCAAGATGCTATGAATTTTACCTTTTTGCATTGGGGAATACACGCTTGGGCCATTTATGCAGTGGTGGCCTTATCCCTGGCTTTCTTTGCCTTCAATAGAAATATGCCACTAACGATTCGTTCGGTGTTCTACCCGATTTTTGGAGATCGAATTCATGGGTGGATTGGCAATGTGATTGATATTTTCTCCGTTTTGGCTACGATATTTGGATTGGCTACATCCCTGGGAGTAGGGGTGCGGCAGGTCAGTGGAGGACTGGCTCATGTCTTTGGTACGCCCAATAATGTCTGGATCCAAGTGGCGCTGATCGCTGGTATAACCGCTATTGCTACCATTTCTGTGGTATCAGGCGTGGATAAAGGAGTGAAAATCCTGAGTGAATGGAACGTTCGTTTTGCAGGATTGCTATTGATTTTTGTTTTGATATTCGGCCCTACTCTTTTTGTGTTCAAATCTTTCATACAGAACATGGGAGTGTACATGACCGAGCTGGTGGAAGTGTCCACCTGGACAGAGGCCTTTGTCAATAAAGGCTGGCAAGGAGACTGGACCGTGTTTTATTGGGCCTGGTGGATTTCTTGGTCCCCATTTGTGGGGATGTTCATAGCCCGGGTATCTAAGGGGAGAACCATTCGGGAATTTATCTTTGGAGTGCTTTTGGCTCCCAGTATTTTGACCTTTTTCTGGATGACTACCCTGGGTGGTTCGGCGATTTTCATAGATATGCAGGAAGCACTTTTGGGTAGCAATCATGAATTTGCTAAAGCCATAGTAGCGGATGAGACCACGGCCTTATTTGTCTTTCTGGAGAAATTTCCCCTGCGAATGGTCGGGTCGATACTAGGGATTTTGTTAGTGGCGAGTTTCTTCGTGACTTCAGCAGATTCGGGTTCGCTGGTGATTGACAGCATTACCTCTGGAGGTAAATTGAACACGCCTACTCCTCAGCGGGTCTTTTGGGCTACTACAGAAGGAGCAGTGGCGGCTGTGTTGCTGGTAGGCGGAGGGCTGACAGCTCTTCAGACAGCCACGATTTCTACAGGATTGCCCTTTCTGGTGATACTTACGGTGATGTGTTATTCGCTCCTGAAAGGCGTGAAAAAGGAATATGCACGTGATAAGCAGTTGACTGATGAGCTGGATCAGAAGTCCTATGCCAATCGTCTGACCAAAGTGATCATGAAGCAAATCGATAAAGACAAAAAACCATGAAGCCACTAAATAAAATTGGGATTTTTCTGGATCTGAGTGAGACAGATGAGTTTTTGCTCAGGTATTTTAAGAAGTTGGATGATGTTTTCAACTTTCATTCTTTGACTTTGGTACACTTTGTGGCGCTGGAAAATGACTCCGCAGATCTGGTGCACCTGACTGAGCAGCTTCCAAAGCCCTTGGAGGAGATTTTAGAGGATGAGGTTCTCGAACTGGTAGAGAAGGTTTTTGGGGAGAAAAAGTCCAGCATTCACGTGAAAATCGCCTGGGGAGGCAAGCTGGATACCCTAATCAAATGGGTGGATGCAGAGCAATTCAACTTGGTGGTTTTGGGTAAAAAAGAGAAACAAAATGGAACAGGTGTATTTAGTAGTAAGGTGATTCGACTCACTGATTCAGACTGTTTATTTGTTCCGGAAAATTCCAAAACTGAGTTTCAAAGTATTGTCTTGGGCTTGGACTTTTCAGATTACTCAGAGAAAGTAATCAGCCGTGGTTTGAGACTTTCCAATAACCTGTCCTCAAAGTTGATTCCTGTACATATTTTGAAAGCAGGCTTCCAGTACTTCCCTTACTTCAAGAATCAGGAGAAATTCCAAAAGAGCCTTCGTACCAAAGCCGAGAGCTCCTACCGGAAAATACAAAAGAAAACAGGTGTTCAGGAGGAATTGATCTGTGTGGAAGATAGTGAAAACCATATCAGCAAAAGCCTGTACGAAACCGCCCTGAGCCATCAAGCCAACTTGATCATCATGGGCAATAAGGGAATATCCGATGAGGATGATTTGCTGGTAGGAAGTGTCACAGACCGGATGATCTCTGCCGACCGTAAAATCCCTGTACTAATAGTCAAATCTGATTAATAAGCGGGGAATTCTTGTCTTAATCCTTTAAACTGATCTATCATTTCCCATTTAGGCCTGTAAAAGGTATTCAAAAGTCTGCCGCTCACTGTACCGTTTTGCAGTACATTTAAGGCTGCAGCTAAGCGCAGGTCGCCTTGATCTCCCCAGTTGAATTGAGGTGAATCCCCTACAGCGAAGTCAACCGGAAACCCATCGAAATAGTCAGCATTGCCAGCTGCATTAGCCGTGGCAAAAGTGATAGGCACCAGTTCAACTTTATTTTTTTGAAGGGTATTGCTATAGCGGGATAATGGAAATGAGCCTACAGGTTTGCCATAAGTATGGTCACCTATCAAGGTGATGTCGATAAAGGGCTCCAGGGAGTTTATGATCAGTTCTGAGGCTGATGCCGTACCTCTAGAGGTAATGAATACGATTTGACTTAAGTTCAATCTTCCTTTTTTCTCAAAAGAAACACTTTTCTGAAGGTCTGTTTTGAGGGCATTGAGTTTATTCACATACATCAGTTGACCCGAATTGCCGGACTGTATCAGGTAATTATTGATTTGCTCTGCCACGGCCACAGATCCCCCTCCATTGTACCGCAGGTCTATGATTAACTCCTCGATTCCCGCTTCTTCAAAAAACTTCATGGATTCGTCCACCTCAAGACTTTTGGTGGGGGATTGACCTGCGGTGGCCTTGAAGCTTTGATACACCCAATAGCCTACCTTTTTGTCCTCAAGTTCAATGATCTCCTGATGCAGGACGGAATTTGACTGGTATTCAGTTTTGGTATTTGTTCGTGTGGTGGTGGTACCGTCTGGTAGTCTGAAGGTAAAGGAGTTGCTGACTCCAGGTTCTGCCGCACCAAGTTGGAAATTATAAGCTCCAGCACTGTTTTTATAGCTAGCTATTGGCTGTCCGTTGATTTCTAGGATTTCCCAGCCTCTCTGCCAGCCATCTAGGCCTGCCGGTGCATCCTGAAAAACGAAAGTGAGGTAGAGCCGCTCAGAAGCATCAAATGCGAAGCCAAAACCGTGACCTGCATTCCTACCCACGAAGGCATCATTGAATGCCTCTTGCGTAGTGAGGTAAGAAAACCGGTCCAGGGGTTTGTAGATAATGGCATCAAGAAAGGCTTCATTGGATTCAAAATCGCCTGGACTCACACTAGCAGGCAACTCATCATTCCAAAAGTACCATTCGGCCATGGATTCGTAGATAGCATTCCGTACCTCATTGGAATCCGGATTGGGAACTGGATCATCCTTTTTGTCGCAGGAGCAAACTATTCCTAATAGCAATACGGGTAACCAAAGGCACTTTTTCATCTGCATGTAATTTGTCTTCTAAAGGACCTCTAGCCAATTTCGGCTTTATCAAAGCTGATCCGGGCCTATCCGAGTGTCACCCTTTGTGTCGCTTTTGACTTTTTCTCCTCCTTGTTGGCTAATTCAGAATAACTATTTACGAATCCTTTGGAGCTTTAGATGGATATATCGTAGACTTTTACAGATTTCCACATGTGGGAATACTTGTCGATGAACTCTAAATGAAGTGGATCAACTTGGTAAGCAGCCTGATCTTCCAAGCTATCAAAGAAAGCTGTGCAGCACACATGAAAGGAGTGATCTACTACATCCCGCTCTGCAGTGGGTGCCGGGGTACCTATAATGAATTTCCCTACATTTTTGCAACGGCCCAGCATGGGAACTGCATCTTTCATGAACTCTTCGGTGTTTGCCGCATCGTGAAGGTAAAAGTAAACTTGGTGAATCATTTTTTGTTTGGCCATTTCTTTAGCGATTGTGGTTATAGGTAAGACAGCGGTAGCACTTGCTACGCCGATGGTTTTGATAAAATTTCTTCTGGTTTTCATCTCAAAATCAATGTATGAATGAGGATTTATTGATTAAATTAATAGGCGTAAAAGTCCTAAATCTCCTACAATTTTAAAGATAAAAATTTAAATTGCTTTAGAAGGTTCCGGCCTTTTTATCTACTTCGAATTAAACTGAATTTCTTTTTTGAAAAGTAAACCTCTTTAGCATGAATTATAGAATTTTAGGTAAAACCGGTTGGAAAGTATCAGAAATCGGCCTTGGAACCTGGCAAGTCGGTGGGGGATGGGGTTCTCCCTTCGATCCCAAGGTGGCGGAGGAAATCCTGCACACCGCTTTTGACAGTGGAATTAACTTTGTGGACACGGCAGATGTATATGACGCGGGCCTGAGCGAAGCAGCCGTGGGAGAGGCTGTAAGGCAGCGATCAGAGAAAATATATGTGGCTACCAAGTGCGGCAGAAGAATACAGCCTCATATCAATGAAACGTACACGATTGAAAAGCTGCGTAGGCATGTAGAGGATAGCCTGAGAAATACGGGGCTAAACCGCTTGGATCTTATCCAGCTACACTGTCCACCCAGCTCGGTATATCAGCGCGACGAGATTTTTGCCTTGTTTGAAAAGCTGAAAGCTGAAGGAAAAATCGCTGCTATGGGGGTGAGCGTGGAGCAAGTAGAAGAAGCCAAAATGGCTATGGAATATGATATAGTCTCCAGTGTTCAGGTAATTTATAATATGTTTAGACTGAAGCCTGCGGATGAGCTATTTCCACTGGCCAAGGAAAAGAACGTAGGTTTGATTGTACGGGTGCCTCTTGCCAGCGGATTGCTAGCTGGAAAGATCAATGCAGATACCACTTTTTCCCATGATGACCACCGCTATTTCAATCGTGAGGGAAAAGCCTTTGACAAGGGGGAGACTTTTTCGGGGGTACCATTAGAAAGGGCATTTCCGGCTATAGAAGAACTTAAAGGTGTTTTTGGAGCAGAAGTTCCCTTGGCATCCTTGGCATTGAGGTGGATCCTCATGCAAGAGCAGGTGAGCACTGTGATTCCGGGAGCATCGAAAATATCGCAGTTGGAATCCAATGTAAAGGCAAGTGAGTTACCAGGCTTGACCCCGGGTCAAATGAAGGCGGTGCAAGAGGTTTATGATAAGCACATCCGCGAAGCCGTGCATCATCTTTGGTAACCAATACTATTCCAAGAGGATCAAAAAAATCCCCCAGACTTTCGCCTGGGGGATTTTCTATATCTTGACTCTAGAATCTTGGTTCTAAAATCTCTTAAGCATCTTTCTTAGCCATTCTGGTTCTTTCGCCTTCGTCCAAATAGATTTTTCTCATTCGGATAGACTTAGGAGTGATTTCCAGGTACTCATCCTTTTGGATGTATTCCATGGATTCTTCCAAAGAGAACTTTTTAGCAGGCACGATTCTGGCATTGTCGTCAGATCCTGAAGCACGCATGTTGGTCAATTTCTTGCCTTTTTGCACGTTTACCACGATGTCGTTGTCTCGGGAGTTTTCACCGATGACCTGACCTGTGTAAAGCTCTTCTCCAGGATCTACGAAGAATGTGCCTCTATCCTGTAGTTTTTCAATCGCATAAGCGGTACACTGTCCTGATTCCATGGAGATCAGGGAACCGTTAGTTCTACCGGGCATCACACCTTTAAAAGGCTCGTATGCAGAAAATCTGTGGTTCATAATGGCCTCACCTTGAGTAGCGGTAAGCATATTGTTTCTCAAACCGATCAATCCTCTTGAAGGGATTTTGAACTCCAAGTGCTGCAGGTCTCCCTTTGGCTCCATGATCAGCAATTCACCTTTACGCTGAGTTGCCAGTTCGATCACCTTACCGGCAGTCTCTTCTGGTACATCTACTACCAAAGTTTCAATAGGCTCACACTTCACCCCATCGATTTCTTTATAGATCACCTGAGGCTGGCCTACCTGAAGTTCGTACCCTTCTCTTCTCATGGTTTCGATCAAAACTGACAAGTGAAGGATACCACGTCCATAAACCAAGAATTTATCTTCCGAATCCGTTGATTCTACACGAAGAGCAAGGTTTTTCTCAGTTTCTTTCATCAATCTATCTCTCAGGTGACGGGAAGTCACAAATTTCCCTTCTTTACCGAAGAAAGGAGAGTTGTTGATGGTAAAAAGCATATTCATCGTTGGCTCATCGATGGCGATTCTAGGCAGTGCTTCAGGATTTTCCACATCTGCCAAGGTATCTCCGATATCGAATCCATCAATTCCGGTCACCGCACAGATATCTCCAGCAAAGGCCTCTTCCACTTTATTTTTACCTAGCCCTTCGAAAGTGTGAAGTTCTTTCACTTTTACCTTCTTGATCGAGCCA
This sequence comes from Algoriphagus sp. TR-M9, assembly GCF_027594545.1. Classification (NCBI taxonomy): domain Bacteria; kingdom Pseudomonadati; phylum Bacteroidota; class Cytophagia; order Cytophagales; family Cyclobacteriaceae; genus Algoriphagus; species Algoriphagus halophytocola. The sequence continues at coordinate 736,317 of NZ_CP115160.1, forward strand.
TCAGCTTTCATCAAGGCGATTTGTTGATTTTCCTTGATAGATCCTCTTTTGATACGACCTATGGCAATACGGCCTACAAAACTGGAGTAATCCAGAGATGTGATCTGCATCTGAAGTGTACCTTCGTCGATTTTCGGAGCTGGAATGTGATCCACGATAGCATCCAAAAGCGGTATGATAGAGTCTGTAGGGTTTTTCCAATCAGGTCCCATCCAGTTTTGCTTAGCTGAACCGTAAAGCGTCTGGAATTCCAGTTGCTCCTCAGTAGCATCCAAGTTGAACATCAACTCAAATACGGATTCCTGGACTTCGTCAGGTCTACAGTTTTCCTTATCTACCTTGTTTACGACTACGATAGGAGTCAAGCCAAGGTCAAGTGCCTTACCCAATACAAATCGGGTCTGAGGCATAGGGCCTTCAAATGCATCCACCAAAAGGATCACACCGTCCGCCATTTTCAATACACGCTCTACTTCACCACCGAAATCGGCGTGACCAGGAGTGTCAATGATGTTGATTTTAGTGTCTCTGTATCGTACAGATACGTTTTTAGAAAGGATGGTAATTCCTCGCTCACGTTCTAGATCGTTGTTGTCAAGAATCAAGTCGTCGAACTGCTGATTCTCTCTAAAGATTTTAGAAGCATGAATGATTTTATCCACGAGTGTAGTTTTGCCGTGGTCAACGTGTGCGATGATCGCGATATTCCGAATATTCTGCATGGTTTGCCTGATTGAAGGCGCAAAAGTACAAATAATATTTCGCAGTAAGGTTACGAAATTATAAAACCTAATGTTAAAAGTCTGAAATACCGTGAATTGAAAGTATTCTTGATGCCATTCGCCTTCTGGCAATACGGTTGTCCGAATCAATTATGATTCATAAACAGCCTGTAACTTTTTGGTTTCAGCGATGGATCTATCCAGTACTCTTGGGATAAGAAATACAGAAATGAAACTCAGGAATACAAACACTAGCATAAAATAGGTGGCAATGCTCTGGAAAGTAAAAGCGAAAGAATAATCCGGATTTTTCAGATAGCGCATTCCATAAAGGTTGATCTGAAAGAGTGTGTTTAAGATTACAAATGCATTAAAGGAGCTTTTAAATGCTACATAGTTTTTAAGCTTTTTGCCGGTTTTTCCATAGGAGAAAAGCATCCCTAGAGTACTAGCAAAAAAGAAAATTGCTCCCCAAACGGGAAGACTTAGCTCATACCCAAACGGTCTTGTATTTACACTCAGCCAATACAGGATAAATCCTATGGCTGCCGGATAGATGATTCGGTAGCTTGTGAAAAACGCTATAAACTCCTCCCAGAAGAATCTGCGATAGCGTTTTTCTATACTCTTGGTATAAGACTCGGCCAAATCAGAAAACCCAAAGATCCCGAATTCGCTATGCACTTTTCGAAAAGCATCGTCAAGTGACATAGTTGGCTTTTCTTCCAAAAGCACTTCTACCTTACAAGCTACATGGTCCAGGATTTCATATTGCAAGTCGATTTCTGGATAGCCTTTGTAGGAAATCAGTTTTTTAAGGGTGTTGATTTGGGAAGGGGATAGTTTCATGCCAGCTGAGCTCTTTTGACTGTTCCGGAAAGTACTCTAAAGCCCGATACTAATAGCAGGCAGAACCAAAAAGTAAATGCATACAATAAGGTTTGATTGGTAAGACCTGTCCATTGCAACCATTCCAGCTGCAATACAAACTGACTTAGCATTGCTAGCATAAATAGCATGTTTCCTGCGGCTATGATTTGGGAGTTCTTGAGTAATCTTGTTCTGATCAAACCTAAAATTGCAACGGCAAGGAAAATTAAGATAAAGCTAGTCTTTAAAACCTGCTCTGCAAACTCTGGAGTATAGTTGGAAAACGCAGTCACAATGAACCCTATAAAATAAGTCATTACGATTACTTTAAATGCCAACCAAAAGGAAAGCATCTTCTTGAAAATTGCCTTCAGCATTCCCAGATGTGTTTGCAGAAGCAGAATTCTCTGGAATTTCTTCTGATTAAAACTGCTCAGTTTTTCATGAAGAAGGAGATCGAAGGATTGACCCTCGTCAAGATTTTCTTCAATTTCAGTAGCAATATGATCCACTAATTCTGCCCTTATATCATCATAGTAGATATTTCCGCTGGAAAGAGAGGATTGGATTTGGGAGATTTGGGAAGGGGAGAGTTTCATGAAGAATATGTTTTAATTCCAGAAACCAACTCTCTGGAGATTACGATTCTTATTAAGGAAAACGCATAGATGACCATCAAGAAATAGAAAAGGTAGCCAATGCTATAGAATTCAGAATAATGTTCCATTCTTTCAAATTTAAAGTATTGGAGATTCAATAGCGAATAGATTCCAGTGCCAACCACAAATCCCAACCTACTAAGCACTATTTGGTTAGCAGCCCTGACCGTGTTTTTATCCTTAAGGGGTAGGTTGAAGCGAAACAAAGCTCTGTCTTTTGTGAGTAGGATAACTAATGTAATAATTGTAATGACTCCAACCCAAATTCTTAAACTATTTTCACCTAGGAAGTAGGCAATAAATATTGAAATAATAACAGTTAGAAAAAGCCAAAGAGAACTGAGTAGGCCTTGCTTCCAGGGTTTAAAGATCTCCAATTGCAATTTGGTTACCTGCTTCGATACATTTTTCTCTAACTCCTTATTCATCTTTTTCACCACTGACGAAGTGAAAGTCTCATTTAGATTAGTGAAAAATGCTGGTGAGTCTTGCTGGGAGACATTTTCCAGTGTAGAGTAATAATGATCAAAAATCTCCTCATACACTTCTGTATAGCGGATATGAAGACTTTTCAGTCTCACGTGGATCGATGTGATTTCCTGTTCTGAAAGCTTTCTCATACCAGTGCGGTTTTAGATTTGATTTTCCAAGCTTCATAAATGCTCAAAGAATGCAAGACCATCAGAAAGCAAAAGCCTACACTGAGAAGATTTAGAGTGGACTCAGGGATCATATCTGTCCATCCAAATAGTCTGGGTAAATTAAGGAATAGGTTGTAAAAGTGAAGAGGGAAGACAATTGATAAGGTCAGTTTAGCATTGAAAATGGAAGTGATCTTTTTCACATGCTTGCCTAAAATATTCTTAATTGGCCCCATTCTCTCACGGTTTTGAAGATTTACTAACAATGCGAATCCAGCTAAATAGGCAAGAGGTAATCCAAAAAGAAGTACAATCTGAGTTTTAAATGCCAATAAATTGACCAATAAACTAAGGAAGGCTACCATAGTTATGGTAAAGATAAATCTAGGCCAGGTGAAATATGTTTTGACCACTTGCCATTGGGTTGAGCGAAGAGAACTACTGATGGATTTTTCCAGATCATATTGAAGTTTCTTACAGTGTGCCGAAGTCCATTGTCCTTCGAGTTCAGCTAACTGGGGATCAAACTCTGATTCCTCAAAACTCTCCAAGTGACTTATATAATGATCATAGATTTCCAGAAGAATTTCCGCTGAAGTTAATTCCTTGGCAGCGATGGCTCTTTTTATCTGATCTAGTTCCTGTTCTGTAAGTTTTCTCATAATTGTCACGCTTAAAAAATCAAATGTTAAAACCTGGTTTTAGATCTGGAGTCAGTATTCGCTGTAGGTTCTCCACGAAGCCCTGCAATTCGGACATTTTACTGGTGACTTGCTTTTGCCCGTCTTTAGTCAGGCTGTAGTATTTCCGCACACGGTTGTCCACCTGCTGGATTTCGGTGCTAAGCAATCCTTCGGCTTCTAACTTATGCAAAGCAGGATAGAGTGCTCCTTCGGTGATTTTGATTTCACCTGCAGTCAGTTCCTTGACCCTTTGAGTGATTTCATAACCATACATTTTTTCATTCTCCTCCAGAAGTTTGAGAATGATGGTTTGGAGCGAGCCTTTGATCAGATTGTTGTTCGACATGAGATTGCTGTATTACCTAGCTTCTTCAAATATATAAAAATATTATATACATAAGAATCTGAGGTATGTTTTTTCTAGGGTATTGGAAGAATGATAAGCTACCAAATTTTTCATTGAAGACTGAGGATCGAAGACGGGAGACCGAAGACAGAAGAGCCTTTGACCATGAATCTAGAACCTAGAGTCAAGAGCCAAGATCCAAGAGGATAAATCGAGAACCTAGTTTAAAGATTATGTCTGAGTGCTGAACTGTATCCCAACAGATCACTTGCTTTAAAAGCAGAATCCTAGGATTTACCTGCCACTAGCATATTGACCTCGGTCTCCCGTCTTCCAGCATTTTTCAAAAAACTCTTTCATTCTCACCCAATTTTCCACACTTTTCCAGCATGGACTACCAGCAGCTAATAGAAGAAGTGTACCAAGAGGTGCAAGCAGAGAATCTGAAAGGCAAAGTTGCCGATTACATTCCTGAGATTGGAAATGTAAATCCGGACCAATTTGGCATCGCTCTGGTGGATCTCAAAGGCAATGTTTACGGCGTTGGAGATCATCAGAAGCCGTTTTCCATACAAAGTATCAGCAAAGTCCATACGCTGACAATGGTTTTCAATGTGTTTAATTCCAAACTTTGGTCTCGGGTGAATGTGGAGCCAAGTGGCGATCCTTTCAACTCCATCGCCCAACTGGAATACGAAAAGGGTATTCCCAGAAACCCATTTATCAACGCTGGAGCCTTGGTGATTACCGATGCCTTGTGTAGCAAGTTCGAGCATCCAATTAATGAGATTACCGACTTTATCAATGAATTGGCAGGGGCAACCTGCGTGAAAATCAATCCTGAGGTACAGATTTCCGAAAAGAATCATGGGGAGCGGAATACAGCCTTGGCTTATTTTCTCAAATCCTTCAAAAACTTCAATAATCCCATAGATGAAGTGCTGGACGTGTATTTTTCGCACTGCGCCATGGAGATGAGTTGTGTAGATCTCGCCAAGTCCTTCTCTTTTTTGGCCAATGACGGCTACTCTATTTTTGCAGACCGACTGGTGTTGACCGAAAGTCAATCCAGAAGGGTCAATGCGCTGATGCTTACCTGTGGCTTTTACGATGAGGCCGGGGAATTTGCATTCAAGGTGGGTTTGCCTGGCAAAAGTGGAGTAGGGGGTGGAGTAGCCGCGGTAATGCCGCATAAGTTCAGCATTGCCGTGTGGAGCCCGGAACTCAATGAGAAAGGGAATTCCGTCAAAGCGATCCGAGCGCTGGAGTTGTTGACGGATAAATTGGCGTTTTCCCTATTTTAAAAGAGGGGTGGGATCTGTTAAATCACCTCCCTCGCCACTTTCATATGAAGATCATTCATCAGCATCAAAGCAGCTGAGCCGTACCACTCTTTCAGGTCCATTTTCAAAACCCCTGCTTTGATGGCTGGATCTGAGGATGTAAGTTCCTCTGCTTCCTCCAGGCTTTCCACTGCAAAAATGTATAAACCTCTTAGCTCTTCATTTCCAAAGAACGGCCCTGCCATCACGAGCTGACCATCTTCTGCCATTCTGTTGATATTGGCTAGGTGTCCTGCCTGTATTTCGCTGCGCTGCTCATCGGAATACTCGCTGACGCGATCACCTCGGTGAAGAAAAGCAATGACGTATTTTTTCATGCCATATTGATCTGCACCGACTTCCTCGGCCAATTCTGGTTCATAGGCGTCATTTTGGGCATGGGTAAATGGAACTGCAGCTAGAAGTACAAGTAGGGAAAGGAAGAGCTTTTTCATGGGTTTTGAATTTATTGTAAGATCAAGGCTACGGTGTCTGATTTGGTCCGGAGCTTGAGCCAATTTAAGAGTTTATTGGTATCGGAGGGTGTAGGTTTTTGGTTAAATTCAGCATAAGCCACCAAAAGGGTGTCTACCGTGTTGTTTTCCAGATCTGTGACCATGGAGCGGTTCATGGTGAATTTTTGCAGGGTAGGATGGTTGATTTTGGCTTCACGCGCTATTTCATTTCCTAAAAGCCGGACTTGCCCATAATTAGCCACTTCTTCTTCCAGGAGGGCGATTTTAGCATCCTTGTCTTCAATCAGTTTTTCATTGCGTTCATACAGGTCTTTTAGGATATCAGATCTCAGGAGGTTCATGTCTGTTTGCCCGCTTCCGCTTTGATTGATTCTGAGTTCGGTGTTTTCAAAGCCCTGTACTTTCGCCTGTTCCCTGAGTTTGTCAATTTCGGAAGAGGGCAAGACTTCTCCTATAAGATTGACCTGGATCATTTTTGGGTCTTGGGAGTAGAAAAACTCGGAGTTGAGTACTTGGGTTTTAGGGTACACAAATTCATTTTGGATAAAGGTCTTTGCCTGCTCCTCCCAGATGGAGCGCACCACGATCCCGTAAGCCAGGTACACGCTAGGGACTATGGTCAATATGGTGAAAACAGTAATATAGGTTTGGACCCGCTTTTCTTTTTTCTCATCCAGAAATTCCTTTTTGGGATATTTCATGAATCGTACGATCAGATAGGTGGATAGAGAGATGAAAACCGAGTTGATGAAAAAGAGGTAAAACGCGCCAATGAAGTAGTACAGATTCATGGTCGCCAATCCATAGCCGGCAGTACAAAGTGGCGGCATCAAAGCGGTGGCAATCGCTACTCCGGGTATGGCGTTGCTCTTCTCTTTTCGGGAGCCGGCGATGATCCCGGCGAGTCCTCCAAAGAGCGCAATGAGCACATCCCATATCGTAGGTTCGGTACGTGCGAGGAGCTCAGATTGGGCATCATCCAGAGGCGTAAATGTGAAGTAAATCGAAGAGGTAAGGATGGCTATAAATACCGCCACGGCCAGGTTTCTTAAGGAGCGTTTGAGCAGTTCGAAATCGTTGATTCCGGCGGCCATTCCTATTCCCATAATGGGACCCATTAGGGGCGAAATGAGCATGGCTCCGATCACTACAGCGGTAGAGTTTACATTCAATCCTACCGAGGCTACAAAGATGGCAAAGATCAGAATCCAAAGATTTGCTCCCCGGAATTCCACGTTTTTGCTGATGTATTCTATCGTGTCCAGCTCGTCTTCCTTGCCTTCCTGCAGGTCAAATCTATCTCGGATATAAATCAAAAATCGGAGTAATTGATTGTTTTTCTTTTTTCGCGGTTCAGGGCTTTCCATAGTTTTTCAGAAAAATATCGGGGAGCAAAATAACTAAAAACACGACTGCTTTTTGAGAATTGATCAGGTATTTTAAACCCAGAATTTTCTTTGGTAGGGAAAAAGACCTGCTGATTCTTGATAAAGTAAAGCTGGGTGTAGACGAGCAATGGGTTAGTAAGTTCTAGATGATATGAATTGATTTAACTATTTGATTTAAAATTAGTTAAAGCTAGTTTAGCTATCGCTTAATTTGTCTTGACTAATCTTTTTAGATATGGCTAAAAAAAATACAAACACCTTGATCTCCCTCCAATCATCAAGGATGGTTGTGCTTTTGGTTTTTGTCCAAATTCTAAGGAGTAGCTTTTCTGGCAGCAACTAGCAAGTTCCCGTTCACCACTTCTTTTGGCTTCAGTTTTTGCCAAAAAATCAGTCTATACGGATCTCCCACCCTAGCATGAGATTCCTTAGGCAATGGGATGATTTTCTGTTTTGGTTATTGCTTTGAACAGGGAAGTCTGCATGTAGCTAGGGAAGGGAATTTTCGAGGAGAAATTTCAAGGGCATGCAATTTTGGATCCTTGCTTGTAGCAAGAAGGTGTATAGCCTGAAATTTTCAGAGGAGAAATTCCGGATGCATAAGGGGAAAATCTGAGTAGCTAAAATTTAAAAAATTCCCTTGATTTTAGAGGGAAAATTTAAACGTTTTTTGGCTCTGGAATTACCTCTGATTTTATACCAAATGAGCACCATGAAAACCTTAGTCTTGAAAGTGGGATTTCATGCCCATACACAATACGCGGACTTTAAAGATTATATCAATCGTCCTTTTGAATATTTTACTTAATTTCGAGCCATCAGAAAGAGCGTATGACTGAAAAAGCAGATGATCGAAAGCCCCTGCTTTCAAAAAAAATAGATAAGTTTTTTGCCGGATTGGCGGATGCCTGGAACTTTGTAAGACGGTTCTTCAAAGAGGTGTTTGTGCCTCCTTATGAATTTAGGGAAGTGGTACAGCAGTGCTATAGAATCGGCGTGGAATCCTTGCCATTGATCGCCCTTACAGGTTTCATTGTGGGGATAGTATTTACCAATCAATCCCGTCCTTCATTGTCCGAATTCGGAGCCACGTCCTGGTTGCCCTCTTTAATTTCCATTGCGGTAGTTAGAGCCATGGGACCCTTGGTGACGGCATTGATTGCGGCAGGTAAGGTAGGTTCCAGTATAGGTGCGGAGATCGGGTCTATGAAGGTGACCGAGCAGATCGATGCGATGGAGGTTTCTGCGACTAACCCCTTTAAGTTTCTAGTCGTGACCCGGGTGTTAGCCACCACCTTTATGATCCCTGTGCTGGTGATGTTCACGGATTTTGTGGCTTTGATGGGTTCATTTTTAAGTGTCAATGCCAATGAGAACGTGAGTTTGACCACCTTCTTTGTGCAGGTATTTGAAGCAATCAGCTTTTTGGATATCATCAGTTCGGTATTGAAAGCGCTATTGTTTGGCTTTACTATTGGAATAGTAGGTTGTTATAAGGGCTATAATTCTTCCAAAGGAACCGAAGGAGTGGGGCGTGCGGCCAATGCTGCTGTGGTGATGGCGATGTTCCTGATATTTATTGAAGAGCTGCTGGTTCTTCAGATTGTCAACGCAATTCGAATGATGTAATCCATGGAAGAGAAAGTAGTTGAAATAAGAGGTTTGATGAAGTCCTTTGGGGATCTGGATGTGCTCAAGGGAGTGGATCTTGATTTGTACAAGGGGGAAAACCTGGTGGTTTTGGGGAAATCTGGCTCAGGAAAGTCGGTCTTGATCAAAATTATGGTAGGACTTCTCAAGCAAGATGAAGGTAAGCTGGAGGTTTTGGGCAAGGATGTGGCCAATCTAGGGGTGAGAGAATTGAATGAACTGAGGCTGAAAATCGGTTTTTCTTTTCAGAACTCAGCCCTTTACGATAGTATGACTGTGAAGGAAAACATGGAGTTTCCTTTGGTTCGAAATATCAAAAATCTCACTAGAAAGGAAAAAGACAAGAAGATAGAAGGACTTTTGGATAGCGTGGGCCTTCCTCAGTCCATCAATCAAATGCCTTCGGAGCTTTCTGGTGGGCAAAAGAAAAGGATAGGTGTAGCGCGAACTTTGATCCTGGAGCCAGAAATCATGCTCTATGATGAGCCTACAGCCGGGCTGGATCCGATCACTTGTATGGATATCAATAACCTCATCGTGCAGGTTAGAGAAGAATATAATACCTCTTCTATAGTTATCACGCACGATTTGACCTGTGCCAAAGTGACTGGAGACCGAATGGCCGTATTATTGGACGGACAATTCGATGCGGTGGGGACTTTTGAGGAAGTATTCCCAAATGCAGAAGACAAACGTATAAAATCATTTTACGATTATAATTTTATCAACTCATGAGAGGCGAAAATAAAAGATCAGTCATAGTGGGGATTTTTGTCTTTATAGGCATAGCAATTCTTGTGACCGGAATTCTGACCCTGGGTGGTCAGCAGAAAAAATTTGTGAAAGCTATTCAGCTTAAAGCCGTATTTGATGATATAGGCGGCTTGCAAGCCGGAAATAACATTTGGTTTTCCGGTGTGAAAATCGGTACGGTAAGCAAGATCAATTTCTACGGCGATGCGCAGGTCGAAATAGTCATGAACGTAGAAGAGGAAGTGGTGGAGTTTATCCGAAAGGACTCTAAAGCCACGCTAAGCTCAGATGGACTGATCGGTAACAAAATCATAGTCATCTATGGGGGGACCACCATGGCTCCGCCTGTGGAAGATGGGGATAGGCTGGAGTCTGTGATGCCATTGGACACGGATCAGATGATGGAAACCTTGCAGGTGAACAATGAGAATCTGGTAGAAATCACCGGTAACCTAAAAAACCTGACCAGCAAACTAGCTGAAGGTGATGGAATGGTAGGAGCGGCTTTGACGGACTCTTTGATAGCAGAAAACTTCAGAGCAATCGTCAATAACCTCAACCAAACCTCCGAAAACAGCAAACGGATGATTGCAGAACTTCAAAGCTTCACCGCCAAACTGAACCAGGAAGGTAATTTATTCAATGATTTGGTCAGCGATACCACGATGGCCACAGACCTCAAGCAAACCATGGAAAGTTTCAGACAGGCAGCTGCCAACTCTGAAGAAATGACGCAAAAGCTGAGTGAAATTACCGAGAAGTTGGACGATCCAAATAATTCTATGGGCATGCTGCTGAACGATCCTGAGTTTGCGCAAACCTTGAAAAGCACTTTGGAAAACACGGATTCTGCTACTTACAACCTGAATCGAGGAATGGAAGCCTTGGAATATACTTGGCCTTTTAACAAAGGATTCAAAAGAAAACAGAAAGCTGAAGCAAAGGAAAACAACTAAAAATCAAGCCCTGGAGAAATTCAGGGCTTTTTATTTGCTTTGATCAGGGACAGCGCCTTGTCCAATACAGGATCAAACTCACCCAGCAAGTCATCCAAATTTTTGGATACGGTATAGTCCGGGATCAATCCTCTATTTTGTGTTTCTTGCTGCTTAGAATCAGGGTATTGGATATGGTAGCGGGGCATTCCGATCTTAATACCACTTGCAGGCAGTGTAACTAACTGGGTGGAGCCAGCCACAAAACCCTCATACCTAGTGCCAGTCTCCTCGCCGATTACTATTGCCTTGCCATATTCTTTGAGATATCTGGCCAAGGATGCTCCGGCAGAATATGTCTCTCCATCTACTAGCAGAAAAATTGCGCCACCGAAAGCAAACTTGTCTTTCTTTGGGAAAGCATATTTTCTCACTTTTCCCTCCCAAGAAGTGGTGGTTTTCAGCAGCTCATCGCCTTCTGACTGTAGGATAAAAGGGATCATTTCATCAGCAAACTCATTCCTGCCTCCTGTATTTCCCCTCAGGTCCACCAGAAGTGTTGAGACCTCGCTTTCATGTACTTTTTTAAAAATATCCTCATAAAACTTAGGGGCTTTAAGCTCATATTTTTCTATGAACCTAAAGTCAAAAGTCTTCAACTTCAAAGTCGCAAGCCCATTAGTTATTTTCAGTTCGTAAAAGTCTTGTATGGACTCCTCCTGATTGCTATTAGCTCTATCTGGATATCTTTTCCGGTAGTTTTCCAATCTCACCGTACGAACCAATGCGGCAGTTTGGACGGTACGCACTGCGCTGTCATTTGATTTTTTGATTTCTAGCTCCAAATTCGGATCCTGACTGATGTAAAGCGTGTACATCCAGGCAAAGTTGGACTCTATTTTCGCTCGCTGGTAAGTGACTATATCTCCGTCAGAAGGGTAGCATTCGTAGAGTTCATTTAAAATCTCCTCGCTGGGCTTGCCATTTATCTGTACTATTTCGTCTCCAGGAGTAAATGCCCCTTCATTAGTCAAGTCTAACCTGATCAAAAGCCGTTTGTCTATCACCCAAACCTCAAATGGTAAATAAGGCAATCGATCCTCTACAATAGGCAGGTGCACCTCATCTTCCCAGTTCCCGAGTAAAAAATGGCCTTCATTGCTTAGCGCAGCTATTTTCGAGATGGTTTTGAAGTGGTCGAATGCATTAGCTTCTTCTGGAGTAGCGGAGATTAGCTGATTTGATTTTGCCACAAAATCCGGATTGTAAATTTCCAGAGCAGGATTGTAGGTTTGGATCTGTTTGATCAGAAACTCATAATCCTCAGTAGCTTCCTGAGCGGTATAGCTTGATTGGGACAGAGCAGCGACTCCTGTGGAGAGCGTGAGTATGATGGCTGAAATGAATTGAAACGCTCGCTTCATTGCTTTTGTACGTTAGGTTAATCCTGTTTTTCCTTTCCGTTGGTTATTTTCTCGTTAGCTTCTTCTTTTTCTTCACCGTTTGCCTGCATGGTTTCGGTATTATCCTGCACTGTCAAAACAGCTTTCATAGAAATAGGAAAGTGGTCCGAGCCAATTCCTTTTTCTACTTTTAGCCCGGCCAGGCCAAAGTGTTTACTGAGAAAGATATGGTCCAGTGGCCATCTGAATAAAGGCACCTTGGCATGAAAAGTATTGAAAAGCCCTCGTCCACGTCGTGGGTCAGCCATTTCCGAAATTTTGAGAAACAACTCCGTAGTATAACTCCAGGCGACGTCATTGAGATCTCCTATGACCAGGGTAGGTTTTTGGTTTTGCTTGGATTTTTTACCGACGATCAGAATTTCAGCATCTCTTTCAGTACTCTCCGTATTTTCCCCAGGTACAGGAGGAGTGGGGTGGATCGCATATAGGGTAATTATTTCCCCATTTCGAAGCTTCATATCTAACTCCAGCGAGGGGATTTCCTCATCTATGAGGTAATGAATTTCCTGTTTAAGGATTTCCAGTTTGGAGTAAAAAAGTAATCCATACGTATTATCCAGTGGGATTTTGATGCAATAAGGATAGTGCTTTTCAATGCTGGACATGCCATTTTCCCAGGCTTTGTCTGTTTCTACCAGGAAAACTACATCAGGCTTCGTTCCATCTACCAAGTTTACAGCCTTTTGATAGTTTTCATTGTATTGGTACACATTACCAACCAACAGATGAATACCCCGGCTTTGGTCAAATGGAACGGTTTCGATCATTTTTTTACCCAAGATGGTGAAAGGCAGGACTTTACCTGCAAGATAAATCGCGCAAAATAGCAAGGCTCCCATCCAGAGCTGTGGTTCGTATCCCTGAGCTTGCTCTAAAAACAACAGCCATAGCCCAGCTAAAATCAAAATGATTACCATTTTCTGTAGCCTTGGGTAGTCAAAAACCCGAACCCACCAGTAGTCCCATTTGACCAAAGGAAAAAAAGTGGCGAAGATAAAAAACGCACTAAAAGTCCTTAAGAGTAATTCTCCCATTTATTTTCTGATTTCTTATGTTATCTTAAAGATGTGCAAATAAGTCAATTATTGGCAAGACTTTAGGATCCATTCAAAATAGATGGAATTTCATCTGCCCATTTTGGGTTACATAATAGAATCTTTTTTTCACTTTAGCCTCACTTAGATTATGAGTCAAGACCCTTTCCAAATCAAATCTACCTTAAAAACTGCAGCAGGAGATCATACTTATTGGAGTTTGGAAAAACTTCAAGCAAATGGTCATTCAGTTAAGCATTTGCCCTTTTCTATCAGAATCTTATTGGAAAATGCCTTAAGGAATTTCGATGACTTCGCCATTACCAAGGAGCATCTGGAGACTTTAATGAACTGGTCACCCAAGCCCTCAGACAAAGACATTCCCTATAAACCTGCCCGGGTATTGATGCAGGATTTCACCGGGGTGCCAGCCGTGGTTGACATCGCTTCCCTGAGATCGGAAGCCCACAGAAAAGGTAAAAATGCAAATGAAATCAATCCGCTGATCCCAGTAGACCTCGTGATCGATCACTCTGTTCAGGTGGATTATTTTGGGACCAATTATTCCTACCAAAAAAATGTAGAGGTAGAATATGAGCGGAATTCAGAGCGCTATAAGTTCTTGAAATGGGCACAAAAAACCTTTAATAATTTTTCTGTGGTACCTCCGGGAATGGGGATTTGCCATCAGGTCAATCTAGAGTATTTGGCTCAGGGAGTGATCAAGCGCGACGGAATGGTATTTCCGGACACCCTAGTCGGGACTGATTCGCATACCCCAATGGTCAATGGTATTGGCGTAGTGGGATGGGGAGTAGGAGGCATAGAAGCAGAGGCAGCCATTCTCGGTCAGCCGATTTACTTTATCATGCCAGAGGTGGTTGGTTTGAAGCTGACCGGAGAATTACCGGCAGGTACCACTGCTACGGATATGGTGTTGACCATTACCGAATTGCTGAGAAAGCATGGTGTAGTGGGTAAATTTGTAGAAGTCTATGGCCCGGGCTTGGATCACCTTTCAGTGCCGGATCGTGCCACCATATCAAACATGTCTCCGGAGTTTGGGTGTACAGTCACCTATTTCCCCATTGATGACCGCACTTTGGATTATATGGGCAAAACCAATAGATCTGAAGAACAGATTAAGCTGGTGGAGGATTACTGCAAGGCGAATATGCTTTGGAGAAAGGACGAAGACCTGATCCAGTACAGCTCTGTAGTAGAACTTGATTTGGGTACGGTGGAATCTACTGTTTCTGGACCAAAACGTCCGCAGGATAAGATATTGGTGAGAAACTTCAAGCCGAAATTTGAAGAATTACTTCAGTCCGTGCATGGCCGGGAATACATCCCCATAGATAAAAGAGAGCAAGTAGCCCGTTTTGTAGAAGAAGGGGGAGGGCAAACTGAAGATCAATCCCATGAAAAAGCTCCTGCAGAAACCGAAATCAAAACTCAGGTCAAAAATGGTTTGAAGACGGTTTCAGTGAAGCTTCATAACGAAAAATTTGAATTATATGACGGGTCTATAGTTATCGCTGCGATTACTTCCTGTACCAATACATCCAATCCTTCGGTGATGCTGGGAGCAGGTTTGGTAGCGAGGAAAGCCAGAGAACTCGGACTGGACGTGAAGCCTTGGGTAAAAACATCTCTTGCACCTGGATCAAAAGTAGTGACGGATTACTTGGAAAAATCCGAGCTTTTGGAAGACCTGGAGGCTTTGAAATTCCATACCGTAGGCTATGGGTGTACTTCCTGTATAGGCAATTCGGGGCCACTTCCTAGGCATATTGCGCAGGCTGTGGAGGACAATGACCTGGTGGTCGCTTCAGTGCTGTCCGGAAACAGGAACTTTGAGGCCAGAGTACATCCTCAGGTGAAGATGAACTACCTGATGTCACCTATGCTGGTGGTGGTGTATGCCATTGCAGGGCGTGTAGATGTGGATTTATACAACGAGCCGATTGGTTATGATCCGAACCTGGAGCCGGTTTATATGAAGGATATTTGGCCTACCAATGAAGAAATAGCAGAAGTAGCTCGTAAAGTTTTGACTCCTGGAGATTATCAGAAAAACTACGGGGAAATTTTCGAAGGAAATGAAATTTGGAGAGAACTGCAATCCGGTGAAGGTGAGATTTACCCTTGGGATGAAAAAAGCACCTACATCAAGGAAGCGCCTTTTTTCAAAGGAATTTCTGTAGATGTGCCTGAGCCAAAAGATATACAGAATGCCAGGGTGCTTTTGAAATTGGGGGATTCCATCACCACAGACCATATTTCACCTGCGGGTTCTTTCAGACCTGATACCCCTGCTGGAAAATACCTCAATGGAAGAGGGGTGGAGCGACCTGATTTCAACTCCTATGGTTCCCGGAGAGGTAATGACGAAGTGATGGTGCGAGGCACCTTTGCCAATGTACGGATCAAAAACCAGCTGAGTACTCAGGAAGGGGGATACACCACCTACATTCCTACCAATGAAGAAATGTCTGTTTTTGAGGCTTCGGAAAAATATCAGGCAGCAAATGTTCCTTTGGTAGTGTTGGCCGGCAAGGAATACGGTTCTGGATCCTCTAGAGACTGGGCAGCAAAAGGTACCAACCTGCTAGGAATTAAAGCAGTGATCGCTGAAAGTTACGAACGGATTCACCGTAGCAATCTGGTAGGAATGGGAGTGCTGCCACTTCAATTTATGCCAGGGGAAAATGCAGATAGTCTAGGCCTAACCGGTAAAGAGGAGTTCAGTATTTCAGGAATTGAATCTGGTTTAACTCCCTCGCAGAAGTTTGATGTGCTGGTTAAGTCTGAGACGGGAGAGAAGAAAATTCAGGTCGTATCCCGTTTGGATTCAGCTGTAGAAATTGCTTATTACAAGCATGGAGGGATATTGAATTATGTGTTGCGGGACTTCCTGAAGGATTAAAATAGTTGGGTGTATGATGTCGGGTGACCGATGTGGAAATCCTTAGTTTTGATAGTTGTAATGAGAAAAACCCGTCAGCAGTGGCGGGTTTTTCTTTTCAACTCAATTTAAATCTGATTGGGATGTAGAGCCAGGATTCCACCAAATTTCCCTCTGGATCCTTTCCTGCAAAATACTTGCCCTGATAAGCTCTAGTTACTCTAATGGCTTCTTCGGATAAATGCTTACTCAGCCCTGCAGGGTTGGCCACCTCTAGGGTATGCAGCTCACCATCAGTAGAGATTAAAAGCGCGAGAACCACTGTTCCTTCTTCTCCCAATCTACGTGATTGGCTGGGATATCGCAGATTATTTACCAAGTGCTTAGTCCACTCCTCCTGATTTACATGCGGGGAAGCTGCCAACGGATCATGGTCCGAAAGTATGGGTTTGTCTACTCCAGGTAGCGATGTTTCGTATTTTCTATCCGCAGTCAAAACGCTTTCACCTATGAATTCACCGTTATCGAAATACTGGATAAGATACCTTCCATTTGCTAGGTTCTTCACCTTTTTGGAGATTAACTCCCCTTGTGCGTTGTAGGTTTCGGTTAATTCTTCTTCAAACTGCCCTTCTTCGTTGAAGGATACTTTGATGATTTTCTCAAGCTGATTACTTAGCGTAAATACACGTGTAATGGAGTTGCCATCTGCTGATTCCACACACACAGATTTATAAGCATAAGCCGAATTGTCACTGGTAGGAAACATGTGTTGGTTTAGAAAGGTAATATTGCGCTCCTGCGCTAAAGTCTGGCCGGTAAAAGAGATTAGAAAAAGAAGGAAATAGAGCGTTGATCGCATGTTTTTATCGAATTAATAATTGCGTTTAAAAATAGTTCTTCTAGGATTTATTAAAAATAAAAAATGATATTTAGTCAAGTGGAAAATCCTAATTCACTTGATTTGGGGTAATCTCCTTTTGCTGGGATAGGGTTTCAGCTAAAAGCCTTTCATCCCAGCGGATAAGTCTTATTTTTGTCTCTTTATCCTATTAAAACCAAGAAATGAACGCAATCAATCCCACTACAACCCCAGCATGGGCACGGCTACAGCAGCTTGCTCAGGATCATAAAAACATGACTATTCTATCTCAGTTTGAAGAGCGGGAACGCTTTGAAAGGCTGAGCATTTCACTAGAAGATATTCTGGTAGATTATTCCAAAAATAGGTTAAACCAGGATATTTTGGACGCACTTTTTGACCTGGCCCGTGAGTGCAGACTGCATGATGCTATAGAAGATATGTTTAACGGAAAAGCTATCAACAGAACTGAAGACCGGGCAGTAATGCACACTGCGCTGAGAAACCGCAGCGCTGAGGAAGCCTTTGTAGATGGCAAAGATGTTATGAAAGATGTGAATGCAGTCCTGGCCAAAATGAAGACCTTTGCTGACAAAATCCAAAATAAGCAATGGTTGGGCTATACAGGAAAGCCAATCAAATCCTTAGTGAATATAGGAATCGGGGGTTCAGATCTGGGGCCGGTGATGGTGACTGAGGCCTTGAAGCCATACCAAAACCCTGACATAGAGTGCTTCTTTGTATCCAATGTAGACGGGACGCATATCGCCGAAACGCTTAAAAAAGTAGATCCAGAGACCACGCTTTTTTTCATTGCTTCTAAAACCTTTACTACACAGGAAACCATGACCAATGCGCATACAGCACGTGATTGGTTTTTGGGACATGCCAAAGATGAAGCAGCAGTAGCCAAACATTTCGTGGCACTTTCTACCAATGCCGAGTCCGTTTCAGAGTTTGGAATTGATACCCAAAATATGTTTGAGTTTTGGGATTGGGTAGGAGGAAGATATTCCCTTTGGTCTGCGATCGGGTTGCCAATTGCCTGTACGATTGGGTTTGATAACTTCGAGCAACTGCTTGCAGGTGCGCATGCGATGGATAAGCATTTCCGCCATGCTCAGTTTGATCGAAATATCCCGGTTGTCCTGGCAATGATCGGCATCTGGAATACCAATTTCCTAGGGGCAAGTTCAGAGGCTATCCTTCCTTACGACCAGTATATGCATAGATTTGCGGCTTATTTCCAGCAGGGAAATATGGAGAGCAATGGCAAATACGTAAGTCGATCAGGCAAAAAAGTAAGTTACACCACTGGTCCGATCATTTGGGGTGAACCGGGAACCAACGGACAGCATGCTTTTTATCAGTTAATTCATCAAGGCACGCATTTGATTCCTTGCGATTTTATAGCTCCGGCGATTTCGCACAATCCGGTGGGAGATCATCATCAGAAGTTACTATCCAACTTCTTTGCACAGACGGAGGCTTTGATGAAAGGAAAATCTCTGAGCGAAGTGAAGGCTGAAATGAAAGCCGCAGGCAAACGTGATCAGGAGATTGAAGAGATAGCACCGCATAGGGTATTTGAAGGTAATAGACCTACGAATTCTATTTTGGTAAAAAAAGTCACTCCTTATACACTGGGGGCACTTATTGCCATGTATGAGCATAAAATCTTCGTACAAGGTGTAATTTGGGATATTTTCAGCTTCGACCAGTGGGGGGTAGAATTAGGAAAGGTATTGGCTAAAGGTATTTTGCCAGAGCTTGCTGGAGAGGAGGAGATCAGTGCTCATGATGGGTCTACTAACGGCCTGATCAATGCGTATAAAAAAATGAGGTAACGCCCTTCCATCTGCAATATTAGGAGCCGATGAAATTTTGTTTCATCGGCTTTTTTGTTGAATTAATTTTTATGGATATCCGATTTCTTACCGGTAGCGAGAGGAATTATAGGATAAGGTTTTTTCTACGTGCTGTGGGCAGTGAATTGTCTTAGGTGGACGATTATCTGCTACTATCTAACCACATTCTTTAACTGCTGGTAGCATTGCGGATAATCAGATTAATTTTTAATTTCCGTAAATGATTACTCTTATTCGTACTGAATCTTCTCATCCTGATTTTATAAAGCTGGTCAGGCTTTTGGATGCTTATCTTGCCGAAAAGGACGGTGATGAGCATGAGTTTTACCATCAGTTCAATTCCATTGATTCATTGCAATATGTAGTGATCTGCTATGAGGGGGAAGTTGCGGTGGCCTGTGGAGCTATCAAGCCATTCGATGAAAGTGCTATGGAAGTGAAGCGCATGTTTTGTTTGCCTGAGGCAAGAGGAAGAGACATTGCTAGCAAAGTCTTGAATGAGCTGGAAAAGTGGGCTTTGGAACTCGACTTTTCTGCTTGTGTGCTGGAAACTGGAAAGCGACAGGTGGAAGCTGTAGGATTTTACCAAAAGCAGGGGTATATCAAAACACTGAACTACGGTCAATATGTTGGGGTAGAGAACAGTCTTTGTTTTCGAAAAGAGATGAACTAGCTGGTTTTGAGTTATTTCAGATGTATTGTCTCAATTCTTGACTACTTTATCTTCCATTGTGGCTCTATTCCAAGTAAATCTGTTTATCAAACGGGAATTAAAGCAGATGCTACCAATTTGTTAGCTTTATAATGATTTTACTGTTGTTTTTTCGAGTTTTTTTTAAGGCATCTTAAACTTTTAAAAATTAAATATTATGAAGAAAAGACTTATTCAATTGTCAGGAATTTCAATGATTGTATTGATTTCGCTTATTTTTGTGGATATGCGAAGTGATGATTTGGAGCCTATGAGTATTTCCTCAGTTATTATCCAAAATGCAAATGCTTATCAGGATCCTATTTATGTAGCTTGCCCAGGAACTGAAGTGGCATTAAATCATCCTCAGCAATATTATCATTATGAAATAGGGCCTCTTGGCATTCCTAGAAGGGTAGATACTTTCATTTGTGAAGATGGGGGATGGTGTTGTCCTATGGAGTGGGCATAGTTTGTTATTCTCAAGGTCGAATGAAGTAAAAATATTCCATTATTTCATTTGACCTTTTTTTATCCTCCTTCAGGTTTGGGTTCGACATACGAAAGTGTGTGGTTCAGGCTTGCCACATGCGGATTCAGCATTCCCTCGTCCTAAGGTCTACTACCAATTATTGTATCTGCATTATTTATGAAAAATATTTACTTCAATGCTTTTGTATTCATTTTGTTGTGGAGTTCTTGTAATTTAAAAGATAATAATAATGATACTCTTAAGAATGCTATTGAACTAGACCCTACCATAGGTGAGAATGTGAAAATGTCTGAATTTTTTGAGGACTTTGATATAGTACATCCTAGCGAAGATGAATTGATTGGTTTTGTGAGTGATGTTTTAATTTACCGAGACAAAATTGTTATTACTGATAGGCAGATTTTAAAAAATATTCAAGTTTTCGACAAGTTAGGCCAACATCTTTTTACTATTAATTCCAAAGGGGCAGGTCCAGGTGAATTTAAATCACCTTCAATTGTTAGGGTCAGTAGTTCAGGAAACGAGTTATTAGTCTATGCTGGTATAACTAAGAAATTTATGAAATTTGATTGGAATGGGAATTTCATTTCAGAAATTTCGTTTAATGATATTGGGTTAGTAGGGGATTTTATTGAGAAAAATGGCGAAGTCGTATTTTTAAATGTGATGACAGGTAATCCTTCTGAAAGGGTTGGCAAATTCAATTTTAATACTGTTGGTAAGTACAAGGAGATTACTTTTTTTGAAGATTATCCTGATGAATTTGTGAAAATTAAGGCACGCAAGAGTGGCTATTTTTTTGATACTGTAGAGCATGATTTTTTCTTTTTTATAGATCAATTGTCCGGAAAATTGGTTTCTATGGATTGGAATGGTTTCAAAGATGTGCATAAGTTTAATTTGACAATAAATCCGTTAATTATGGATTCCTCAAAGGTATTAGAACCTTTAGAAATAAAGGAGCAATTAATTCAGAATGAGTATTTTAGAATAGGTGAGTCAGTTTCTTCAGGAAGAAACTATGCACTACTACCTATCTATAAAGGCGTAAGTGATTTTAGTTCACTATATTTCAATCTTACAAATGGAAGGAAAAAAGTAATTTCAAGATTTGAGAATGATATGGATAAATTATTTCCCCTTGTAACATTTCCTTCTGTAGCAGGATCAGACCCTCGAAAAGGAATATTGTACATAGATCCGGGTATTATTTATTCAAGGTTATCTGAAATTGATTTGACAGATAATCCTTTGAAGAACAAATTGAGAAGACTTCAAACACCTGAAAATGAAAATCCAGTTCTTTTGATATATACATTAAAAGATTCCATAGATTTTTAATTCAACAGATGTTTTGTTTACCAAAAGCAGGGGTATATCAAAACACTGAACTACGGTCAATATGTTGGGGTAGAGAACAGTTTTTGTTTTCGAAAAGAGATGAACTAGCTGGTTTTGAGTTATTTAATTATTTTCAGGCCCACTGCCTCTACTCCTGGGAGTTTATCCTGACGCATGTATTGGAGTAAGGTGACAGTTTTGGTGGCTGGATTCAATTGAAATGGCAAGGTATCATAGCGGGTGTACACACTTCCAAAACCTTCACCAAGTGGCTCTCCTGACTTTGGGTCAAAAAGAATCAGGTTCACCAATTTATTTTCTAGAATAACCTGACTGGAATCCCTGCTGATGATTCTGAGGTAGCAGTTGGTAAACGCATAATCCTCATTGTATTTCACTGCGATGAGATTGGGGGAATTGGTCAATTTGGTTTCCCCCAGATCAAATGTCAGGCTGTCTTGAATTCCCCAATTCTGAGAGGGGATAGTTTGGAAATCCTCATAAATCCGCTCATCCGTGCAGGAAGTGATTCCTACTAAAAGCGCAACTCCCAAAAGCAATCTTTTACTCATTTCCAGGTTTGTTTGGATTTGGGCCTTGGTTCTTTCTAGGAGGAAACTTTCTTTTTCCTTCCGGTTTTGCATTCCCCTGATTTTGTTGGGGCTGATTAGCTGAGGGATTCGGTTTTCTCTTTGGTTTTGGGCCATTGGCACGCTTTGGCTGTTTTGGCTCAGCCTGGTTTTGGGGTGCTCCTGAAGCTTTGGGAGCATTGCTAGGTCCTTGCGGATTTTTCGGCTTATTCCGGTTTCTATTGTTTCTTCGCTTCTTGGGCTGATTTCCTCCTGGTCCATTAGCTTGATTTTCAGGCTTACTGGCAGGGCCTTGTTCCTTTTGAGGTGAATTTCCCGTAGCTTTTTGATTTCTTGGATTGTTGCTGTTTCGTGGTTTATTCCTGGACTTCTTCTTGCGCTTGGTAGGTGTAGCAAATTTTTTGTCGAGCAATTCTAGTTCACGGGTAGATTTTGCTGCCAAATCTTCTATTTCAGAGGCCTCATTAAACTCTAGGTTATAGACCTTAATTCCTTCGGAATTTTTGCGCTGGATTTCCTTCACTCTTTCGCAGGAAATGGTGTGCCAGTCATTGTCGTTATTATAACTGAACCACATCAGTTTTCTGAAAATATCAGTTTTCTGCAGTTTGGCAGGGCCAGCTTCGGTTTGTAGCGGTCGGTCTACACTTGGGATGTCCTTGATGGCATCCATGTACGTGTCCAGTTCGTAATTCAGGCAGCATTTTAGCCTTCCACACTGTCCACTCAGTTTGCTAGGGTTCAGCGAAAGGTTTTGATATCGGGCTGCTGATGTACTTACGTTTTTGAAATCTACCAGCCAGGTAGAGCAGCAGAGTTCTCTTCCGCAAATGCCTAATCCGCCGATCCTTCCTGCCTCTTGACGTAGGCTGATCTGACGCATTTCCACACGAATACGGAATTCACCGGCCAGTACCTTGATCAGTTCCCTGAAATCTACACGTTCGTCAGCAGAGTAGTAAAATGTAGCTTTGGAGTTGTCTGCCTGATATTCAACATCAGACATTTTCATTTTCAGCTTCATTTCCTCTACGATCTGTCTACAGCGATAGAGGGTAGGGATTTCCCGGTTTTGGGCTTCTCCCCATTTTTCCATGTCCTTTTGATTGGCTACCCGGTAGATCCTCAGGATTTCGTCATTATCCTTGATTTTCCTTTTCTGCATCTGAAGTCTAACGAGCTCGCCTTGTAGGGATACGTAGCCAATGTGATGGCCATTTGGCACATCTACTACCACTGGATCACCAGTATGAAGGTCCAGATAGTCTACATTCCTGTAGTATTCCTTTCGCCCGCCTTTAAACTTCACTTCTACGATGTCAAAGTTGTCCACTTCTGGAATTCCCATGTGTGACAACCAATCAAAGACATTCATTTTATTACAATCACTCGTGCCGCAGCTGCCGTTACTTTGGCATCCTCCGGTCCCTCCTGAGGAGGTTGAGCATGTACTACATCCAGACATAATATTGATACAGGCCTAGGCCTGGTTTTATTTGGGTTTACTTCTTCATTAATTTCAGAATATCCATCCCGATATCCTTACGGAAATAGGATTGATCCCATGAAATCCCTTTCACCGTGGCAAATGCATTACTTAGGGCTTCATCGATATTTTCACCCATACCGGTGATGGCCAGCACTCTTCCGCCTTGGTTTACAAGTTCTCCGTTTTCATTCAGGGCCGTGCCGGCATGGAATATCTCAGCTCCTGAAACGGACTCG
The DNA here is from genome assembly GCF_027594545.1 of Algoriphagus sp. TR-M9. Taxonomy (NCBI): domain Bacteria; kingdom Pseudomonadati; phylum Bacteroidota; class Cytophagia; order Cytophagales; family Cyclobacteriaceae; genus Algoriphagus; species Algoriphagus halophytocola. The sequence continues at coordinate 759,740 of NZ_CP115160.1, forward strand.
GGAAGCGTAATGGTATAACCTTTCTGATACGAACCCGGATATCCTCCGCTTACCATTACTACTGTGGTGGCGTAGTTTGGAGAAATTTGAAGTTGATAGGAGTCTAGTGTGCCGGTGGCAATTCCTTTCAGTAAAGTCACGAAATCACTTTCTATTCTTGGCAATACGGCTTCAGTCTCCGGATCACCCATTCGCACATTGTATTCTATCACATAAGGTTCTCCATCGGTATTCATCAGGCCGATGAAAAGAAATCCCTTGTAAGCTATTTTTTCTTTTGCCAGGCCATCAATGGTGGGTTTTACTACTTTTTCTTCCACCTTTTTCATAAAGGCTTCATCTGCGAAAACCACTGGGCTGATGGCGCCCATGCCTCCAGTGTTCAGTCCGGTGTCTCCTTCACCTATGCGTTTGTAATCTTTGGCCTCCGGCAAAATCTTATAGCTCTTACCGTCCGTAGCTACAAAAACAGAAAGCTCTATGCCCGTCAAAAACTCTTCAATGACCACCTTGGAGGAGGCTTCGCCAAATTTTTGATCTTCCAGCATTTCTTTAAGAGATGCTTTTGCTTCTTCTAAGGTCAGGCAAATCAATACGCCCTTACCGGCAGCCAGTCCATCTGCTTTCAGCACGATGGGAAGTTTTTGTGTTTCCAAATAGGCAAGACCAGCCTCCAATTGATCGGCTGTGAAGGTCTCATAGGCAGCGGTGGGGACATGGTTTCTCTGCATAAAGCGTTTGGAGAAGTCCTTGCTGCCTTCCAGTGTAGCGCCCAGTTGGGACGGGCCTACTATAGGAGTTTGGGCTGTTTTTGGCTGATTATGAAGGTAATCTACGAGGCCTTTGACTAGCGGCTCCTCAGGACCCACTACTACTAGGTCTATGGATTTTTCCAGGATAAAGTCATGAATACCTTCAAAATCGGTGATTCCCAAGGGTACATTCGTGGCGATAGAAGCAGTGCCCGCATTTCCTGGGGCTACATATAAATGGCTACAATCGTCACTTTGTACGATTTTCCAAGCAAAGGCGTGTTCTCTGCCTCCGCTTCCTAGCAAGAGTATATTCATCGAATAATTCTAATTAATTGGCATGCTCTGAAATGAACTTGATGCGATAGACTCGCAATTCATCTTCTGCGAAATCCTCGTCTTCCAATTCATTTAAAGCTTCCTTGATCTGGTCACTACTGGCATTCATGAAATAATCATGAAGAATGTCCTCACGGTCTTCGTCCATGATATGCTCGATGTAGTAATCTATATTTAGTTTAGTTCCGCTATAAATGATCTGCTCTATTTCGTGGAGCAGTTCACTCATACTGATGTTGAGGTTTTCGGCTACCTCATCCAGGTCGATTTTGCGGTCAATCTGCTGGATAATCGAGATTTTCACTTTTGATCTCGTTCCTGAGGACTTGACTACTACATCTGATGCGGTTTCAATTTCATTTTCTTCCACATAGTTCGCAATCAATTTCAAAAACGGAGACCCGAATTTAGCGACTTTTCCCATACCTACGCCATTGATTTGCGCTAGCTCCTCACGAGTAGTGGGGTAAACGGTCGCCATTTCTTCTAAAGAAGGGTCCTGAAAGATCACATAGGGAGGCAAACCTTTGCTTCGAGCTACTTTTTTTCGCTCTGCTTTCAGTAGCTCAAAGAGTTTTTCGTCGTAGGCTACTCCAGTGCTAATCTCCACTTCTGCCTGTTCTGTTTCCACTTCCGCCTCGAAATCGTGGTCTTTATGAAGTTCGATTTCATAGGGAGCATCTAGGTATTCCAGGCCTTTCGGAGTCAGTTTGAGCACGCCATAGCTCTCAATGTCTTTTTCGAGCATATTGAGAATCATGACCTGGCGGATTACACCTACCCATACTTTTTCAGGATCGTCTTTACCTTTGCCAAAAACAGGTAGCTGATCGTGCGCATAGCTCTGCACATAATCAGATGATTCACCGGTGATGACCTGTACTAGGTGAGCTAGGCCAAAACGTTGGTTGGTCTCTTTCACAGCCTGTAAAACGGTAAGGACTTTTTCCATACCCTCGAAGGTTTCCCGCTCGCGTTTACAGTTGTCACAGAATCCACAGTCTTCATCCATGGTTTCTCCGAAGTAGTTGAGAATGAATTTCCTTCTACAAACGCCGGTTTCTGCATAAGCGGCCATTTCTTGCAAGAGCAGTTTGGCATTTTCTCGCTCGGTTACAGGTTTGTCTTTGTTGAACTTGTCCAGTTTTATGATATCCTCATAGCGATAGAACATCAGGCAGTGCCCTTCCAGGCCATCTCTGCCCGCTCTTCCGGTCTCTTGGTAGTAGCCTTCCAGCGACTTGGGTACATCATAGTGTATCACATAGCGCACGTCCGGCTTGTCTATTCCCATCCCAAAAGCAATGGTGGCCACGATGACATCCAGTTCTTCATTTAAGAAATCATCCTGGGTTTTTATCCTTACAGCCGATTCCAATCCTGCGTGATAAGGGGCTGCATTGATTTGGTTGACCTGAAGTAGCTGGGCTATTTCCTCTACTTTCTTCCGGCTCAGGCAATAGATAATACCTGATTTTCCCTTGTGCCCTTTGATGAATTTGATCAGATGCTTCTTGGAGTCATTTTTCACCTTTGGCCGCACCTCATAGAATAGGTTGGTTCTGTTGAAAGATGACTTAAATAGGTCTGCTTCCTCCATCTGGAGATTGCGCTGGATATCCTGCTGCACCTTAGGCGTAGCAGTAGCAGTCAAGGCAATAATGGGAAGATCCGGCGCTATCTGTGCTATGATAGACTTGATGCGCCGGTATTCTGGACGAAAGTCATGGCCCCATTCCGAGATACAGTGGGCTTCGTCTATAGCCACAAAGCTCAGCTTGGCGGATTTTAGGAACTCCACATTCTCCTCTTTGGTAAGGGACTCGGGGGCCACATAGAGCAGCTTGGTTTTTTTCTGCAATACCTCACTTTTGACCCTGTTTGCCTCAGATTTGTTCAATGTAGAATTAAGGAAATGCGCATTGATTCCCAGCGCTTTCAGCTGATCGACTTGATTTTTCATCAAGGCAATCAGTGGGGATATCACGATGGCAGTTCCTTCTTTGACTACTGCGGGCAATTGGTAGCAAAGAGATTTCCCCGCTCCAGTTGGCATGATCACAAAGGTATTCCTCTGGTTCAGTAGGTTATCGACAATGGGTTCTTGATTGCCGCGAAACTTACTGAATCCAAAGATTTTTTTTAGATCTGCTTTTATATTTTCTTCCACTTGTTAAGGGGCTTAATGGATGACTAAAGCCTGTAAACAGGAATGATTGATTACATTTATACCATTGTTCAAAATTAGTTATAAACGCAGGCAAAATTGAATTTAGCTAAAAATATTAGAAAAACAGCCACTCGGGTATTGCAAAACGAGGGAGAAGCGGTGTTAAATCTTGTGGATTACTTAGATGGGGATTTTGATGCTTGTGTGGAGTATATTTTGTCCTCCAAAGGTAGAGTGGTAGTCAGCGGAGTAGGCAAGAGTGCCATCATAGCCAATAAGATAGTGGCTACTTTAAACTCTACCGGTACTCCAGCGCTTTTCATGCATGCGGCCGATGCCATTCATGGGGATCTGGGCATGATCCTGCCGGAGGATTTGGTGATGTGTATATCAAAAAGTGGGAATACACCCGAAATTAAAGTTTTGGTACCACTCTTGAAAAAGTTGGGATCAAAACTGGTCGCCATGGTGAGTAATCCCCAAAGTTATCTGGCAGAGCAAGCAGACTATGTGCTCAATGCCACCATCAAAGAAGAAGCCTGTCCGAATAATCTAGCTCCTACCACCAGTACGACTACGCATTTGGCTTTGGGCGATGCATTGGCAGTTTGCTTATTGGAGGCTAGAGGATTTACCTCGGATGATTTTGCCAAATATCATCCTGGAGGGTCGCTAGGTAAGCAGCTTTACCTCAAGGTTGGGGATGTTTTAGGAAGTAATGAAATCCCGGTGGTTCGAGAGGATGCTGGTCTGGCTGAAATTATTTTGGAGATTTCTGGAAAAAGACTGGGAGCTACAGCTGTAGTGGATAGCCAGGGGACTTTGAAAGGGATTATTACCGATGGGGACCTGAGAAGGATGTTGCAGAAAACATTAGATATACAATCCATCAAGGCTGGGCAGATAATGACCATTAACCCCAAGCAGATTTCTACCCAGGAGTATGCCATCAGGGCATTAAATATGATGAAAAGCCATAATATTACGCAGCTGGTAGCCATGAATGAAGGAAATATCGCTGGTTTTGTTCATATTCATGAGTTGATGAAGGAAGGAATCGTGTAATAATACCAATGACTAATAAACCCTATATCGTTATTTTGGCCGGTGGCGTAGGCTCCCGTTTTTGGCCATATAGTAGAAGGAAAAAACCGAAGCAATTTTTAGATATTCTAGGCACAGGGAGGACACTTTTACAAATGACCTATGACCGCTACCGGGAAATGGCCGATCCGGAGCAATTCGTGGTAGTGACTTATAAGAAGTATCAGAATTTAGTGAAAAAGCAATTGCCCGAACTGAAGGATGAACAGGTGCTAGTAGAACCCATGCGGAAAAATACTGCCGTTTGTATGGCGTATGCATGTTTTCATATTCATTCAAAAGATCCCGATTCTACCCTGGTGGTGACTCCCTCAGATCACCTGATCTTACAAGAAAGCAAATACATTAAGACGATTCAGCGTGCTGTGAGTGTGGCTGAAAGGGAAGGAAAGCTCCTGACCATAGGTGTCAAACCTACCCGGGCCGAGACTAACTATGGCTATATTCAGTATCTGGAAAAGCCTAAAGCACATGCGTTCAAGGTGAAAACTTTTACTGAAAAGCCCAATGCCAAGCTCGCCAAGACATTTCTGGAAAGTGGAGATTTTGCCTGGAACTCAGGGATGTTTGTGTGGAAATCAAAAACGCTGATCCGAGAACTGCATGAGCATTTGCCAGATTTGGCAGAAATATTTGAAGAAGGAAAAGGAGTTTACGGAACAGCAGGAGAGGAGGCTTTTGTAAGGCGTGCCTATTCTCAGGTGAAAAATATCTCCTTTGATATTGGGATTATGGAAAAGACCAATGAGATGTATATCCTACTCGGGGAGTTTGGCTGGTCAGACTTAGGGTCATGGGCTAACCTCCACGAACTGAAAGAAAAGGATGAGCACAATAATGTGGTGGAGGCCAATGCGATTCTGTATGACACGTCTAACAGCTATGTCAAAGTAAAAGGCGAAAAGCTGGTTGTGGTGCAAGGGCTAGACCATTACCTGATCAATGAATCAGAAAATGTACTGTTGATCTGCAAGATTGATTCAGAGAAAAGATTCAGGGAGTTTGTCTCCAATGCAAAAAAGAAAGGGGAGGAGTTTATTTAAGAACCCGCTTCCCCATTTGCTCTTTTGCCTTTATTATGCTCTCTGGCGCATCGCTTCGTAGATCGCTACTCCCGCAGACACAGATACGTTCAAACTTTCGATTTTTCCTGCCATAGGGATCTTCACTTTTTCGTCTGCGATTCCCATCATTTCGTTGGAAATACCATCTTCCTCCGAACCCATAATCATAGCGACCGGTAGAGAAAAATCAGCTTCATACATGATTTTGTCTGTTTTTTCGGTGATTGCCACGAGAATCAGCCCGGATTTTTGAAGATCTCTGCAGGTGTAGAAGAGGTTTTTAACCCTAACTACAGGTAGGAAATTCAAAGCTCCGGCGGAAGTTTTGATCGCATCGGAGTTGATTTGGGCACTGCCTTTCTCAGGAATGACTATGGCATCTACTCCGGCGCACTCAGCTGTCCGGGCTATGGCTCCGAAATTCCGCACATCGGTGATCCGGTCTAGTACCAGAATCAAAGGCGCTTTGCCCACATTGAAGCAGGATTCGATTACATGGTCTAGCGATGCATATTCTATCGCTGACATCTGAGCGACTACTCCCTGGTGGTTTTTGCGAGTGATCCGGTTCAGTTTTGCATCCGGAACCCGTACGACCGGGATTTTTTCAGCTTTGCAAAGCTGAATCAGTTCTTTGATCAGGTCATTGTTGATGTCTTTTTGTACCAAGACTTTGTCGATGTCCTTGCCTGCATGGATGGATTCCATGACCGCTCTGGTACCAAAAATAAAGTCTTTTTCGTGGGCTCCTTTTTCAATTAAAAAGCCATCTTTCCGCTTCTCCATATGGATATGTTTTTGAACCAAACCGGCTGATAAGCCCTGGAACGGTTCAAGGTGTAGTAGTGTGGGCTAAGTATGTTTTTAACCCGTACAAAGTTAAAGCGAATTTTTGAAGTTTCGGTACTGCCACCATAGGTCCATACCTCCCGGTCCTCATAGAAGTTGACTTCCTGGGGAGGGCCCATCACGATGTAGATCATTCCCTTGTCAGTTTTCCAGCCTTCTTTGAAATCGGTAAACAGTATATTCGCAAATTCTACTTGACGGAAATACTCCCGGATCAATTCTTTGGCAGTGTCGGGATTACGGGTAAGGCTAAGCCAGTATGCGTCCAGGGCTTTCTTTTTGTCCTCTGCGGCTACCAGGTTTTCATGTTCTTTTCTGGTGGAAATATATTTCACCATGTCGATCATTTCTTCCCAGTCTCTCACTTTGGGGAAAGCTTCATGGGTAGTTTTCAGGACCAAACCGCTATTGGCACTGGTGTCATTTTGAATAAAGTAGTACCCGATCTGGTCAAAACTTTTTGGCACATTGGAGAGGAACTCTCCTTCGTCTACCACCTCAAGCTCTCTGGGCACAGGCGCTGGCTTGGTTTCCATAGGAGGATAGGGCACTTCCAGGCTCACCGGATAGTAAAAACTGTGCAGTGCAGGGCCTCCACTGGTTTTGAAAAGCAGTGACTCACCGGCATTCAGGTAATTCTGGTCAAAACCTACATTGTTGGCATAATACGCTCCGAATGTGGGCTGATCGAAGACGAAGCTGCTTTTGATATCAATGGAATAGTAATACTCATCGCCCTGTCGGGTATCCTGCACAGCTAGCAGTGCTATGGCTGTTTCTTTGTTTTCCGGGATAGTTAGGGTTTTCTCAAACACCCAATGCCGATCCGTATCCCGGGTGAGGTCAGCCTGGGTCAGCATGGTGGAGTTGTCCGAAAGAATCTCTTCCTCATAGCTGTCTAGAATAGAATAGGTGAAGCTATAATTATTGAAGGCAGGATTTTCTTCGATTTTTTCAATTTGAAACTGAACTTTATAGCTAGTGGGGCTTTGCTTTACAGGGAGTATCTTCAGTCCCAATCTCGAGTACCTGGAGTAGCGAAGTGCTTGATTCAGATTGCTTAAGGTGTTTTGTGCCAGGGATGGAAAAGATGTGCCTATTAGAATGAAAATAAAAAACAGAATTCGACTTGATCTACAGTTCATCGGGTGTTAGTCAGGGGTTTTGAAAATTAACCTTACTTTTGCCAAAATAGTAAAATTTTGTATGGCTACCTATACAACGGAAATCGCCTCTGACAAGTTGGTCAGTGACAATCCAATACATCAACGCTTACTCAAAGCATACATTGCCGCTCAGCCATGGATATCTGGTAAATTACTGGAAGTGGGCTGTGGCGAAGGTCGAGGTGTAGAAACACTCTTGCCCTATGCGGATAGCTATCTGGGCTTGGATAAGATCCAGGAGGTGATCGATGAATTGAAATCAAAATTCCCGAAAGTTGAATTTCGTCAAGCGGTGATTCCTCCATTCCAGGGTATTGCTGATAATTCCTTCGATACAGTGGTGAGTTTTCAGGTCATAGAGCACATTCCGGATGATAAGCTCTTTCTGCAGGAAATATACCGGGTACTCAAGCCTGGCGGCAAAGCAGTGATATCTACCCCAAACATAAACCATACACTATCTAGAAATCCTTGGCATGAGCGGGAGTACACTCCGGAGCAATTGATAGACTTGTGTAAAGGGATTTTTGATGCTGTGGATGCTAAAGGAATAGGGGGAAATGAAAAAGTGTGGTCTTATCATGCAGCCAATAGAAAGTCTGTACAAAAGATTATGCGCTTTGATATTTTTAATCTGCAATACCGGCTACCGGCGTCCATACTTCGAATGCCATATGAAATTCTCAACCGGGTGAACCGGAATAAACTTCATCAGCAGCAAGGGAAAAGTGTGGTTGATATTTCGCATGAAGATTACCTTGTAGTTGAGGATCCGGCGATAGGCTTGGATTTGTTTTATGTGCTGGGGAAAAAATAGTCAGAGCCGATAAAAGGGTAAATGAATTACTTTATGTATAAGATATTATAGCTTTAAAATGCTTTATAGATAAAGCAAAAAAAAGAGGTTCGAATTCACATCGAACCTCTTTTTGTATAGGAAAAAGAATTTTATCTCCGCTGTAACTGTCCACCTCCACTTTGCTGCGGACCTAGGTATTGCTCGATTCTCAGCTTGAGCTCCTGAGCCTTTTCTTGGTAGCCCCGTTCTTCGAGCAATGGGATGAAGTAGCGGATCATTTCTATGGAAATCATCATTTCTCGGTCATAGTCCCTATTTTCTGTAGTATAAAACTCGATCATTTCTAGGGACTTTTTGGATACTTTGTCTATGATATCCAGTGCTTTTTCATCTTCTCCCACCTCAAAGAACAGCGGTACAGATTGACCACTGGAAAGGTCGTAAGGTATCGCTTCATTGGGCATGACTTCTAGGCCGTAGTTGAGCAGATTCGCAGCTTTTTCCATATCGCCCTCATCCAGCAAGGCGATCGCGATGCTGTTCAGAGCGCTTCGGTGATTGGAGGCAAAGCGTCTGTATTCTTCATCCAGATACGCGTCAGGATTATCCATTCCCCGGAATGAGAACTTGGTCATGTAGTTTTCATAAGCCAGGTCAGCATTGACTAATTCCTCTCGAATGTATTCGGGCTTTCTGATCGGTAAAAGTCTATACGTCAACCCTTCATTCACTACATGGTCTTGTAGGTTTAGGCCTATGGTAGCCAGGGAAGTGTTGTTGAAATAGATTGGCCTGTCCCAATTGTTGGAAGTGATCAAATCCAATAACATCAGGGTGCCTTTGGTTACGTAGTTACCTTTTACCTGAAGGTTCATTTGAGGGCTAAAGAGCTCGGTGAATTGCTCTGGAATAATATCCTTATTGGCTACCGCCGAGCTATCTACCTCCAGAATCAAATTTCTCGAAGGTACCATATTGGCTACGGTTCTGCCGCCTGTTTCCATTTTCAATAGATCCGAACCAGAATTCAGCAATTTTAGATATTCTCTCACTGAAATAGCATTCAGGTTTTCCCGCTCCATCACATAAAGCACATCATTGGTCCCTTTTTGGTATTTGGAGTCATCTAAACTAAAAGGAAGTGCTTCTGATTCGTTGACCGGACGGGTCATTTGCTGCACATACCAGTCTGTGTCAAAGTAGCTCAAAACAATTACGCGCACATCTGTACGGAACCCTTCTACCTCCTGCACATACCAAAGCGGGAAGGTGTCGTTATCTCCACCGGTAAATAGAATGGCATTGGGTGCGCATGAGGCTAAGAAGTTTCGAGCAGAATCTACAGAGAAATAACGCCCTTTTCTGTTATGGTCGTCCCAGTTTTGTCCGGCCATTAAGCCAGCTATTGGCAAGGTGAGGAGTGTAGCTATTATTCCAGCTGTGGCCAGGTTTTTTGTTCCCTTCGCGATCATGTGTGCCAAAGCCAGTACACCCATACCTGCCCAGATGGCAAAGGCATAGAAACTACCCACATAGATATAGTCACGCTCCCTTGGTTCCACCGGAGGGGAATTCAGGTAGAGTACCAGTACCACACCCATCATCAGGAACAGCATGAGGTTGATGTAAAAGGATTTGGGGTCAGCTTTGGCTTGGAAAAAGAGCCCGATGATCCCCAGTAAAAGTGGGAGCATCAAGTAATTATTGTGGCCCTTATTCTCGGTGATGTAATCCGGATAATCCTTGAACGCATCTGTCAATCCAATCCATGGGGCATCCCCAAAATCAGATTCACGTCCGGAGAAATTCCACATGAAATATCTCCAATACATATGTCCGAGCTGATGCGAAAACATGAAATAGATATTGTCTGCAAAAGTCGGCTCTTGGCCTTCTCTCAGCCCAAGTTTTTGCCTGTAGATCCGTTTATGATTTTCCTGAGTGGAATAGATCCTAGGTAGAATGGTGGTCTTGGTAGGGTCGTAGGTGTTTTTTAGTTCATAATCCACGATTTCATACTTGTCCTTGCCCTTCATGTAGACAGGGGATCCCTCTTCCTGCGCTACCAGCTGGGCTGTAAAGTACTGTCCGTGCATCAATGGACGGTAGCCATACTGCTCACGCTTCAGGTATGACACGTAGCTGATGATATCCTTAGGTGCATTTTCATTGATAATGGGGTCCTGATTGGCTCTGACCACTATCAATGCATAGCTGCCATATCCGATGAGAATAAAGACTAAGCTCAGCAATGCCGTGTTGAGGATGGCCAATTCCTTTTTTCTTGAATACCGGTAGGCATAAAACAATGCAGCGAAAAACAGCATCATAAACACCACAATACCAGATCCAAAAGGAAGCCCGAGACTATTCACAAAGAAAATCTCCATTGAGCCTGCCATGCTAGGAAGACCAGGAATGATCAGGTTGTTGATGATGATCAAGGCCACACCTCCTATAAACATCGCGTAGAAGGCGCCTTTAAGGGTGGCTTTTTCGTACTTCTTAAAGTAATAAAGCAGTGCCAAAGCTGGCAAAGTCACCAGGTTCAGCAAGTGTACACCTATGGAAAGTCCTACCAAATAGGCGATGAAAATCATCCATTTGTTTTCCTCTCGCGGGTCTTTGATGACATCCCACTTCAGGAATGCCCAGATTACAATAGCCGTGAAGAAGGAAGACATCGCATATACCTCCGCTTCTACTGCGGAGAACCAAAAGCTGTCAGAGAAGGTGTAAATCAAGGATCCTACGATCCCGGCACCCATCAGGGCGATTGTTTCCCCTTTGCTTTCTTGGCCTTCGCTCATTTTGAAAAGCCTTTTGCCAAAAAGGGTGATGGACCAAAACAGGAATAAAATGGTGAAACCTGAGAATAAAGCACTCCCTACATTCATCCAATAGGCAACTTCTAACGGATCTCCCATTGCGAAGAAACTGAACATTCTATAGACTAGCAGGAAGAAAGGGGCTCCGGGAGGATGGGGTACTTGGAGCTTGTAAGCCACAGCGATAAACTCCCCCGGATCCCAAAAGCTGGCAGTCTGTTCGACAGTGAGGATATATACTAGGGTAGCTACCGCAAAAACGACCCAACCGGTCAGATTATTGATTTGCTTGTAATTGAGCATTTAATAGGAAAATTAGACTGGCGAAAATAAAAAAATAATCGCCAAATCAGGGGATTTTAGGACTTTTTAAAACTCTGGTGATTCTCCCTAGTCTCGCTTATGTGATATTAATTACTGTGCTGAACTGATTTTGACCCTACTTTTGTTGTGTTAAAAAAATCAAAATACCATGAGTGCACAACCCAAAACATTCCAGCAACTGATTGACGGCGACCAGCCTGTATTGGTAGATTTCTTTGCTACCTGGTGTGGACCTTGCAAAATGATGCAGCCTATACTGGAAGATACTGCCAAGCAGCTCGGTGAGCAGGTGAAAATAGTCAAAGTGGATGTGGACAAAAACCAGTTGGCAGCGAGTAAATTTCAGGTGCGTGGGGTTCCTACTTTGATATTATTTCAAAAAGGGAAAATTCTCTGGAGAGAATCAGGAGTAGTCCCGGCACATCAATTAGTCAATGTGCTGAAAACCAATATCAGCCAGACCGCCTAAGGTCATTTGTGACAAAAGTCATTCAAGACTCGGCTTCAAAGTCCTACTTTTGGCTATCACTTAGAAAGTAAATAACTATCAATATGAAAATCGAACAAATTTATACCGGCTGCCTAGCTCAAGGGGCTTACTACATCGAGTCAGATGGGGAAGCAGCGGTGATCGATCCGCTGAGAGAGGTTCAGCCTTATATAGAAAAGGCAACCCGTAGAAATGCCAAAATCAAATTCGTATTTGAGACCCATTTTCATGCGGATTTTGTTTCAGGGCATCAGGATCTTTCTGCCAAGACCGGCGCTCCCATAGTCTACGGCCCTACCAGCATGAAGATGGGCTTTGATGCCATAGTGGCAGAGGACGGACAGGAATTCCAAATCGGTAAAGCAAAGGTGAAAGTACTTCACACGCCTGGCCATACCATGGAGAGCTCCTGCTACCTGCTCTATAATGAAGCGGGAAAGCCTGAGGCTATCTTCACAGGTGACACCTTGTTTATAGGGGATGTGGGTAGACCGGATCTCGCTCAGAAGGTGGTAGAAGACCTCACCCAGGATAAGCTAGCAGGTCATCTTTATGATTCATTGAGGAACAAAATCATGCCTTTACCGGACGACTTAATCGTCTATCCGGCACATGGAGCAGGTTCTGCCTGCGGCAAAAATATGAGTAAGGAGACTTCGGATACTTTGGGCAACCAGAAGAAGACGAATTATGCGCTTCAGGAAATGACAAAAGAAGAATTTATCAAGGAAGTGATCACAGGATTGACTCCTCCTCCGGCCTATTTTCCGCAGAATGTGATGATGAATATTCAAGGCTATGATAGCATAGATGCTGTGCTGGAAAGAGGAGTGAAGCCTTTGACCCCGGCCCAGTTTGAAGCGGCAGCCAACGAAACAGGTGCTTTGATTCTGGATACCCGGGCCCCACAGGTTTTTGCTAAAGGCTTTGTGCCCAACTCGGTAAACATAGGAATCGATGGGAGCTTTGCCGTATGGGTCGGCGCTATGATTCCGGATTTGAAACAGGAAATCCTGGTGGTAGCAGAGGAAGGAAGAGAGGAAGAAGTGATCACCAGACTGGCACGTGTGGGATATGACTTTGCGCTGGGATATTTAGAAGGAGGAGTGGAAGCCTGGGAAAAAGCCGGATTTGAGCTAGATAGTATAGAGTCTATTACTGCCGAAGAACTGGCAGACCGAAAGCAAGAAAACCCGGAGCTGAACATCCTGGATGTGCGCAAGAACAGTGAATTCCTGTCTGAGCATGTTTTAGATGCGGAGAATGCGCCTCTTGACTACATCAATGATAGTATGCTGAAAGTGGACAAAGCTAAAACTTACTATGTGCACTGTGCGGGTGGGTACAGGTCTATGGTGTTCAACTCTATCCTTAGAGCACGCGGCTATGACCGGCTTATCGATGTAGATGGAGGTTTCAAGGCGATCAAAGAGTCCGGAAAGTTCAAGGTGTCAGACTATGTATGCCCTACCACCTTGTTATAAGCAATAGAAAAGTAGTTTAATCCCCATTGGCAGGTCTTCGGGCTTGCCATTTTTGCTTAGCTAGTGCCCCCTGTGATGAAAGTCACAGCAAATCAAACCTGGAATGGGCAATTTTGCATTACCCTGAACCCTGACTGGGTTCACAATCACCTTAAGAATTAACTGACTGAATTATGAATCAATTGATGGACTGGCTCACCCAGCCTTGGCCTTGGTATGTAGCAGGGCCACTTATTGGACTGACCGTACCTGCGTTATTAATCCTCGGAAATAAATCCTTTGGGATTTCATCCTCATTACGTCATGCATGTGCCATTTGTGTGCCTGCTAAAATCCCCTTTTTCCAATACAACTGGAGAAAGGAAACCTGGAATTTGGTTTTTGTTCTTGGCGTTTTGATAGGTGGATTTATCGCTACCAATTTTATTTCTAATCCCAATGATTTGATCATCGCGGCAGACACCCGAGCTGAGCTGCAACTACTGGGGATCAATGAGTTTTCAGGCTTGATGCCAGCGGAGATTTTCTCTTGGGATAATCTGTTTACCGTCAAAGGCTTGCTGTTCTTCGTGATAGGAGGATTCTTGGTAGGCTTCGGGACCCGGTATGCAGGGGGATGTACCTCAGGGCATGCCATTATGGGTATCAGTTCACTCCAATGGCCTTCTTTAGTTGCCACTATCTTCTTTATGCTAGGTGGCTTTTTGATGACCCAAGTGTTCTTGGGGCCTTTAATGAATTGGGTAGGATTTTAAAAAAAAACAGTAATGCAAGTATTAGAAAAAAACACCAAGGATGCAGTGTGCGATGCACCAAACTCTCAGGATAGCGGAGAAAGAGGCCTGGCCTTGTTGAAGTATTTGATATTAGGGATTTTGTTTGGGATTGTATTTGTAAAAGCTGAAATCATTTCCTGGTTTAGAATCCAGGAAATGTTCCGATTGGACTCCTTTCATATGTATGGGGTGATCGGTTCGGCGATAGTTACAGGGATTATCTCTATCCAATTGATCAAGCGATTCCAGATCAAGTCCACCTCAGGCGAAAAGATCATCATTCCAAAGAAAGAGTTTCGTAAGGGACAAGTTATAGGTGGTTTCATTTTCGGACTGGGCTGGGCGATTACTGGGGCATGTCCTGGGCCATTATTTGCTCAGATTGGAAGTGGATTTACCGTGGTGCTCGTGACTTTACTCTCAGCCATAGCTGGCACATGGGTGTATGGGAAATTTTCCGATATGCTACCGAATTAAGAATCTCTGAGCTTAAGGAGCCACTTTCTGAAAAGGGAGTGGCTTTTTTAGTCGAATACTTTTTTGATGATAAAGCGAACTATAAAAATGGCGGTAACGATTACGGCGCCAGCTATGAGCAGTTCCATGGAAATTTGGTGTAAGTGTATGAGGCTAAGGTAACCCATTTGCAGGGGCAATGTTTGAAAGGAGTCGTGATTTTGAATGAATGTTCCTTACTTTTGTGTGCCTCTTAAACCTAGCTATCGAACATGAACACACTTTCCAAGAGACGAGTTGCCCTTGGGGCATTTTTCTTTTTTGTAGGTCTTTGCTTCGCTTCATGGGCAGCACGTATTCCTGATATTCAGTCCAAATTTGATCTTTCCGAAGGGCAATTGGGTACTTTGTTGCTTTTTTTACCCTTGGGTTCAGTGATCGGGCTACCCATTGCGGGCTGGGCAGTACACCAGTACGGTAGTAGGGCTGTGATCATGTTTGGGAGTGTGGCCTATGCACTGACATTACCTATGATAGGTTTGGCACCCAGCATATGGACACTACTTCCGGTACTTGTCCTTTA
Organism: Algoriphagus sp. TR-M9; assembly: GCF_027594545.1. Classification (NCBI taxonomy): domain Bacteria; kingdom Pseudomonadati; phylum Bacteroidota; class Cytophagia; order Cytophagales; family Cyclobacteriaceae; genus Algoriphagus; species Algoriphagus halophytocola. The sequence goes on from NZ_CP115160.1 coordinate 774,924, forward strand.
TGGGATGTTGGGAAATGTGATGAATATTTCCCTGAATACTCAGGCCTTGGCTTTGGAGGATGAAATGGGGAAAAGCATATTAGCATCTTTCCATGGGCTCTGGAGTATGGCTGGATTTACAGGAGCCGGGATTGGAGCACTGATGATATTCTTGGGGCTTTCTCCTGCCATACACTATGCCGTTGTGATGCTGATTTCTCTGGTGATTATTCTGTCTGCTCAGCGTTATATAGTCAAGCAAGAAGCCACTTCTCAAGGTGGAGGAGGAATGGTGCTGAAAAAGCCCGATGCCCTACTGATGCGGATCAGTTTGATCGCATTTCTGGGGATGATGTGCGAAGGCTGTATGTTTGACTGGTCAGGTGTTTATTTCAAAAAAGTGGTACAAGCGGACCCATCGCTCATTGCTCTGGGCTATGTGGCCTTTATGGCTACCATGGCATCGGGTAGGTTTATCACCGATAAGATCGCAGCTAAATACACCAAAGTAGCTGTCATACAGGTGAGCGGATTGTTGATTTCTGCGGGCTTGGCTTTGGCAGTGATTTTCCCAACGGTAGTGGTGGCCACACTCGGATTCTTTTTGGTTGGGTTTGGGATAGCTTCAATCATTCCACTTTCTTATAGCATAGCGGGCCGGTCTAAATTATACGCGCCTAGTGTTGCACTTGCTCTAGTTTCTACCATTTCATTTTTTGGTTTTTTACTGGGGCCTCCATTGATCGGCTTTATTGCAGATTTGTTTAACTTAAAGACATCTTTTGCTATGATAGCGGTGAGTGCCCTGGGTATTACCATTCTGTCTAGCTTCCGCAAGCAGGTTTTTCTGATCCCGGTAAAGGGAAGTACGCATTGATTTATGAAGTCAACTCAGCCATTTCAGTTTCACAAGGATTTTGAGATCAGGTCTTATCAAGTAGATCCGGATGGTAAATTGAGCATTAAAGCCTTGTCTGATTTGTTTCAGGAGATCGCCTGGAGACATGCTGATTCGGCTGATTTTGGCAGAAGTCTTCAGGATCAAAATCTGGCTTGGATTCTGTCCCGGATGGATATTAAATGTGAAAATCTACCTTCTTGGGGCGATTCTATCAAAGTGTACACCGCTGGGAGAGGGGTGGATAAATTGTTTGCCTTTCGGGAGTTTCTGATTACTTCTCCTTCAGGAGAGGTGGTGGCCCAGGGGATGAGCTCTTGGGTTTTGCTGAATTTCGAGACTAAGCGACTGCAAAGACCGGGGCAGGTACTCCCTCAAGAACTTTTTCAACTCAATGAAATTCCTGCATGGCAGCCAGAGAAAATTAAGGTGGAGGGTGAACTCTTGAAAAAGGAGGAGCTTATCGTACGGTATTCTGATCTGGATCTGAACAACCATGTGAATAACACCAGTTATATACGCTGGATGGAAAATATTTTAAGAGAAAACGGCATTCAAGCCCAACGATTTTCTATCAATTACCTTGCTGAATGCAAGTTGGGCGACTCATTGACCATCGCGTTTTATTCCTTTGATGGGGCATACTATGGAGTAGGGCTGGTAGGAAATGTTCAGGTGTTCCTGGCAAAAGCATTCTGAGTCTTCCTTTTATGGCTAAGTGATGAGAATCACAGAATGAGAGGAGCAGAATGGGCATTTTTGTACTTTCAGAATACGTAATGAATAAGATAGCGAAACCCATATTGCAACTCTTCAATCTCACGCTGAGCTTGGTAGGCCTGGTAACATTCCTCATTCTAGGGGTTGGATTGATTCTTTATTTGGATGTAGTGGGAGTGAAAAATCCCATTGAAGAAAAGGCATTGGTCAAAAGTGCTACCGAGCCCGTAAAATCCAATGCTCTGATAGATCCTGCTGAAGTTTGGACAGCACCAGATTGGGCCAAGGTAGACTCAGAACCAAATGCTGATGAGATCAAATATGGGAAGGAGCTAATCGCCAATACTGCTGAATACCTCGGGCCAAATGGGAAGGTGAAGAAGATCTCCAATGGACTGAATTGCCAAAACTGTCATCTGCAAGCAGGTACTGCACCGCTTGGAAACAATTACCTCGGAGTAGCCTCTACTTATCCCAAAGTTCGGGGTAGGTCTGGGCATTCTGAAGATGTGGTGATGCGGATCAATGGTTGTTTTCAGCGAAGCCTAAACGGCGAAAGTTTGCCTAAAAACAGCAAGGAGATGAAGGCCATGGTCGCCTACATGAACTGGCTTGGTCAGGCAGTGCCCAAAGGGCAGAAACCCACCGGAGCAGGGATCTACGAGGTGCCAGTCTTAGATAGGGCTGCTGATCCCATTTTGGGTAAGGTAGTCTATCAAAAACAATGTGTAACCTGCCATGGGGAGGATGGTCAAGGGATGATGAAAGCTGACCAAACCGGATACATTTACCCACCCCTCTGGGGCGCAAATAGTTATAATCAGCGTGCAGGGCTTTTTAGAATTTCCAAATTTGCTGGATATGTAAAGGCAAATATGCCATTTGGTGCAACTTATGAAAACCCCATTCTAACAGATGAAGAAGCCTGGGATGTGGCTGCATATGTGAATAGCTTACAGAGGCCTGACCGGGATTTCCCGGATGATTGGCCGGATATTTCCAAAAAACCTATGGATCATCCTTTTGGACCCTATGCAGATGAGTTCTCGGAAAATCAGCATAAGTATGGCCCATTTAAAGAAATCATAGCTGCGCAGAAACCATGAGAAATTTTTTCTTGGGATTGCTAGTGGTACTGCCATTTCTATCCTTTTCCCAACAAGAGAAGAAGCAGGTGACATTCACTCCGGATATGCATTTGCGCGTGTATTGGATGAGTACGAGCTATCCAGGTGAGTATAAGGATGACTATGCTTTGGGCACTAGTTTTTTGCTTGGCGGGAAAGTCAGTTTCAAGGAGCAATGGCAGGTTCGTGCAGGATTTAGAACCTATGCCAATTTGTCGAGCTCAGATCTTTCAGCATTGGATCCTGTGAGCAACGGGAGCAATCGGTACGAGGTGGGGCTGTTTGATTTGCTGGACAAGGAAGATAGGTTTTTTGGGAAGCTGGAATCCATATCATTGAGCTATACCGCAGATAACTGGGGATTTTCTTTGGGAAGGATGGGCGTACATTCAGACTGGGTAAATAGTCAGGACGGCAGACTTTCACCCACAGGCATTGAAGGTGGGAATATTTGGTACGAAACAAAGAGTGATTGGAGACTTTCAGCCTGGGGAATCGGCAAAATGAGCGTGCGCGGGACGAGCGAATGGCTTTCAGTGGGAGAAAGCATAGGAGTGTTTCCCGGAGCACGTGACGTAAACGGACAGCCTTCTCAATACCCTGGAAACACAGCGAGTGATTGGATTGGTATTTTGGAAGTATCCAAAAAATGGGGGGAGGTGAAGCTGAATATGTCCAATACCTTAGTACAGAATATTTCCAATACCCTCTGGCTCCAAACTGAGAAAAGCTGGAAAAACAGTGAGGCTACAACCATTTGGCTATGGGGAATTCAGGCCGGTTTTCAGTCAGGACTTGGGGAAGGAGGTAACCCGGATTTTAACCTCCAATACAAGAATCCAAAGGATAGGAACTGGGTTTTTTCCACTAGGGTCGGTTATGAAGTTCCCCATTGGAATTTTCATCTGAACTACACTAAAGTAGGTGGGCAGGGTAGGTGGTTGAGTCCCAGGGAGTGGGGCAAGGACGCTTGGTACACCTTTATACCTAGGGAGAGAAATGAAGGGAACTCATCCGTGGATGCACTTACTGCATTTGCAGCGTATTCCCTGCTACAAGACCGGCTAAAATTCTTCGCACATCTGGGGATTCATTGGTTGCCGGCCCTGGATTCGCCAGAGGCAAACAAATACAATATGCCCTCCTACAGGCAGCTGAATCTCGGGGTAAAATATCAGCCGGCAATGATAAACAAACTGGATTTTCAGCTGCTGGTGATGAACAAAGAGGCTTTGGGTGATAAAGTTTTAAATCCCCGGCAGATATACAATAAAGTACAGCTTATTCATGTGAATTTGATTGCAAACTGGCGATGGAATTGAGCTAAATGTTTTCAATTTTCCATCGAATTGTTATCTTTAATTCAAGGTGGAATAACAAGGATTAGGATATACCGATTCTTCTCCTCACCTTTGTACGCATAAAGGCGCTGAGCATTCATCCTTTTTACTTGAAATAAAGTATGCGTTGATTATCAACCTGCTTAAGTAGCAAATTCAAGAGTTTCCCCTGCATAGGTTTTAATTCTTCATCTTTCTACTTTTTTGATTCATAACATGGCTTCTAGTCATTTTTTGGATTAAAACTTGCAGATCTAATTCCACGGGAAAATAAAGTTTATCATTTAATCACAGTTGTATTAAGACAGTAAGATTCTCTGAATCAGATTTATCTGAATTCTCACAAACACTAAAGAAAAGAGTTTACGGACACTTCAAATCCAATGACCTTTCTAAGTATGGCAATAGCGAAATGTACTTGAAAACATTTGTGCTAGTGTCGTTGTATCTAGTGCCTATCGCTTTGGTAATCACCGGCGTGGCGACCACTACCTTTCAACTATTCGCTTGCTATATCACAGCGGGAATAGGGATGGCTGGTGTAGGTATGGGCGTAATGCATGATGCCAATCATGGCTCCTATTCCAAAAAGAAATCAATCAACACCCTGGTGGGCTCTACCTTAGAGATGGTAGGAGCAAGTTCCATGGTTTGGAAGATTCAGCACAATGTGCTCCATCATAGCTATACCAATATAGATGAGCACGATGACGATATCAATGCACCGTTTTTTTTAAGATTTTCTCCCAATGGAGAGTTAAATGGGTTGCATAAATATCAGCATTTATATGCTTGGTTTTTTTATTCACTATCTACCTTATCCTGGGTTACGGCCAAAGATTTTATCCGTCTGACCCGCTACCATAAAAAAGGATTGGTGAAGGGTAAAAACGCCTATAGAAATACCATACTTAAATTAATTGCATTCAAGTTGATCTACTTCTTTATCGTTTTAGGTCTTCCTATCATCTTCACTAGCTTCTCAGTGGGGTTAATTCTACTGGCCTTTGTAGCCATGCATTTTGTGACCGGATTTACCATTACCATGGTTTTTCAGATCGCACATATTGTAGAGGTGGTGGATTTTCCGGTAGCTGATCATGAGGGCATTGTAGAAGGAGAAAGAATGCTTCACCAACTTGCGACTACTTGTAATTTTTCGCCCAACTCACGTGCCCTCGGGTGGTTTGTCGGAGGATTGAATTACCAGGTAGAGCATCATCTATTCCCGGATATTTGCCATGTGCATTACCGGAAAATAGCTCCTATTGTAAAAGCAACTGCACAGGAATTCAACGTGCCTTATTATTCGAAACCGAATTTTATTCTTGCTGTATTAGACCATTTCAAAATGCTCTATGTACTGGGAAATAGCCCAAAATTGGAGCCTGTAAAAGTCTAAAAAAGCAATGAATACAAATTCAAATAGAAATTCCAGACCCAGTAGAAACGGGCGTCCTTCTGCTCATCAGAGCAAAGGAAGACCGGCTCAGGGTCAAAGAAGCCCAAAGAAAAAAATGGTGTCCAAATTGGATCCTAATCTTTTGGTGAAGAAAGCACAGCCTAGTGGAAGTGCAGGTTTTAAATCCGAAACTCATTTTGATAGTTTGGATCTGAGTAGCAAACTTCTTCAAAACCTGGTGTCCAAAGGGTATCAAACCATGACCTATATTCAGGAACAGTCTGTACCTGCATTATTGGAAGGAAGAGATTTAATGGGGATTTCAAATACGGGTTCCGGTAAAACCGGTGCTTTTTTGATTCCTATCATAGAGCAGGCTCAGCTAGACCCTAGAAATTTCACTGCGCTGATCGTGACCCCGACCCGTGAACTGGCTTTACAGATCGAGGAGGAGTTTGTGAGTTTGTCCAGAGGAATGAATCTGTATTCTGCCACCTTCATAGGAGGCACTAACATCAATACAGATATCAAGACGCTGGGAAGAAAGCTTCAGATTATAGTAGGGACTCCGGGGAGACTACTGGACCTGTACCATAGAAAATTCCTTAAGCTGAACCAGGTAAACACCCTAGTGCTGGATGAGTTTGATCGAATGCTTGATATGGGATTTGTAAACGACGTGAAAAAGTTAGTAGCTCCCATGTCTAAAAGGAACCAAACTATGCTCTTTTCTGCTACACTAGAACCTAGTCAGAAGAGCTTGATCAGTAGCCTTTTGAACAATCCGGTGGAAGTAAAGGTGAATTCTGGAGGGACCACCAGTGAAAATGTAGACCAGGAGGTCATTCGTGTACCGGATGGTCAGGACAAATTCGAAGTACTGGAAAACTTGTTCAGAAAAGATGATTTGGATAAGGTGATCATTTTTACTGAAACCAAGAGAATCGCCGATAAACTAAGTAAAAAACTGAATCACTCAGGGATAAAATCCGGATTGATTCATGGAAATAAATCCCAAAACTTCCGGAACAGAACCATAGATGAGTTCAAAACTGGAATGACTAGAGTACTGGTAGCTACAGATGTGGCAGCCAGAGGTATAGACGTAGCTGATGTGACCCATGTGATCAACTACCAGCTCCCCATGTCTATGGATAGTTACATCCACAGAATAGGCCGGACAGGTCGTGCCGGAAAAACCGGTAAGGCCATAACATTTGTCAATTAAAATCGCCGCAATGTCAAAAAACCAAAACACATTTATCAAAAAACAAAAAGCAGAACTTAAAAAAAGAAAGAAAAGAGAAAAACAAGAGAAAATGGCTGCCCGAAAGGACCAGCCAAAGAGCGGTGATCTGGAAGATATGATCGCCTATGTAGATGAGTTTGGAAACATCTCTGATACACCGCCGGAGCCGGAGCCTCCGAAGAAAGAAAATGCCCCTAGACCGCATAATCCGTCTAGACCGCAAAGTGCACAACATCAAAAATTTAATAGAAACACCAAATTTAAAAAAGAGTAATCATGAATGAAGGAACAGTAAAATTCTTTAATACAACTAAAGGTTTTGGCTTTATTACGCCATCAGACAACAGTGAAGACGTATTTGTACACCACTCTGGTCTAGTACACGAAATCCGTGAAAACGATGCAGTAACTTATGACGTAGTTCAAGGTAAGAAAGGCGTTAATGCAGTTAATGTAAAAGTTGTTCAGTAATTCCGGTTGGGTCTGACCCATCAGAAATACTAGTGTAATGCCTGCAGATCTCGGATTTGCAGGCATTTTTTTGTTTGCATGAAAGGCCCCTATAGTACCTGGTTGCTCAGTTCCTTGCCTGCGGCCAGCTCATCCAGGTTTTGTAAGGTAGTTTCAGCGATATGGGACAGTGCCTCCTGCGTGAGAAATGCCTGATGGCCGGTGATCAGTACATTGGGAAATCCCATCAGTCTGGCTATTTGCTCATTTTGAAGGATTTCTTCTGATCTATTTTGGAAAAAGAGATCTTCTTCTTGCTCATACACATCTATTCCTAAATTCCCGATTTTTTTGTTTTTCAGTGCATTTATTACTGCTTCCGTATCGATTAGAGCACCCCTACTTGTATTGATCAGGGTGGCATGATCTTTCATCATCCGGATAGTATTGTCATTGATGAGGTGAAAGGTGTCTTCCGTGAGTGGGCAATGCAGGGAAACAATTTCACTTTGCTCCAGCAGATCTTTTATGGAGAGGTATTGGACCCCCAGTTCTTTTAACTCCTCGTTTACGTAGAGGTCATAGGCGAGTACTTTGCAGCCCATGCCCAGCATGATTTTACAGAATGCTTTGCCAATTGCTCCTGTTCCTATCACACCGGCCGTTTTACCATGTATGTTGAAACCGGTCAGACCTTCGAGTGAAAAATTATTGTCTCGGACCCGGTTGAATGCCTTATGGGTTTTGCGGCTCAGTGTAAGTAAAAGTGCCAAAGCATGCTCCGCTACAGCCTCTGGACTATATGCTGGTACTCTGCAGATTTTTATTTCAAGCTCTGCTGCTTTTTTCAGATCCACCTGATTGTATCCTGCACAGCGCAAAACGATTTGTTGAATCCCCATTTTGCTTAATTTTTGCAATACCTTTTCATCGATATAGTCATTGACAAAAGTGCAGATGGCATCGTATCCTTCGGCTAGTGCTATAGTGTGGAGATCAAGCTTAGGCTCAAAAAAGGTGAACTCATGTTCAAACTTGGGTAGAAGGCTTTTGAAACTTACTTCATCGTAGGATTTGGAAGAAAAACAGGCTACTCGCATACAATCAAATTTGGTTTTGAAAACAATGGCTTACCGAAAAATACAAAGGAAAACGATGAAAGTGGTGAGAGAGCTATAAAATCAGAGTAATTTGGAAGTCGCTTATGGAAAAGTTATGCTAATTATGTACAGAAGGTTTGCGCATTGCTAAGATTTGTCCTTAGATTCGAAAAAAATCGAAAACCTATGAAAAAACTCATCTACTTTCTCCCATTGCTTTTAGCACTTTCATGTGCGCAAAAGGAAGAAAAAATCATTGAAAAAGAAATCACAGAAGAAATACGAGAAGAACCTATGACTAGTAAACCGGACTCAGTTTTGAAGCATAATGTGTTTTTTAGCTTCAAGGAAAGCTCCTCTCAGGAGGATATTCAAGCGATCATCGACGCATTCAGAAACCTTCAGAATGAAATCGATGGAATAGAACATTTTGAATGGGGCATCAACTCCAGTCCAGAAGGACTAAACCAAGGATTGACCCATGCTTTTGTGCTAACTTTCCACTCGGATGAAGCGAGAGATGCTTATTTGCCACATCCTGCGCACCAGGCTTTTGGTGAGCTACTAGGTCCACACTTGGACAAGGTAACTGTAGTCGATTTCTGGACCAGGCCTTAATCATTGATCAAAGGGCAAAGCCGCACCTTCGGTTTTGCCCGGATCTTTGACCGTCAGCACATCAGTCACTACAAAATTGCTGGTACCTCTCCAGGGGAGCATACCATTGAACTCCTCATACCTCAGCTCGACAAACTTTCCGGAAGCTCTTTCCAGTTTTTCAGCAACCTCAGCGTCCACTACAGAAAATCTGAATTCATTGCTCTGAAGCCCGCCGGCTGTAGGACTTTGAAATCCTTCCTGTACTACGCGTCCTTCATAGGTCTTGAAGATTACTCCCTTTTTTACGAAATAATTTAGACTTCCGGCTTTTACTCCTTCACCAAAGACAAAGTAGAATTTGTACCAAAAGATTCCTGCCAAAACTCCAACCAAAATGATCCCGGCAATCCAAGCAAACTTTTTCATGCGTTCTTAAATTTGAATAAAGATAGAAATCGGGATGAATTTTAATGGAAAAATCTGTCAAAAATCGCGTAATGTTTTTTCAAAGAAAAAGAGGCAACTCGTAGCTGAATTGCCTCTTAAAAGGTAGTTAATCTACTAGCCACAGGTATTCTCCATAGCCTGCTGCTTCCATTTCTTCTTTGGGGATGAACTTCATCGCGGCTGAGTTCATACAATATCGCAGTTGGGTAGGCTCAGGACCATCATAGAATACATGGCCTACATGGCTGTCTCCGAACTTGCTTCTGACTTCTACACGAGTCATTCCTGCTGATTTGTCCACAGGCTTTTCCAAGGCGCGTGCGTCTATGGGTTTGGTAAAACTGGGCCAGCCGGATCCTGATTCGTATTTGTCTTTGGAACTGAACAGCGGCGCTCCAGAAACTATATCCACATATATGCCATCCTCCTTGTTTCCATTGTACTCATTTTGGAAGGAAAGCTCAGTGGCGTCTTCCTGAGTGACCTCGTACTGTAGTTTGGTCAGTTTGTTTTTTAGCTCGGACTTGGGAGGTGCAGGGTACTTTTCCTCGCTCAATTCTGGCCAGTGTTCCTGGATGAATTTATCCCTTCCAGACCCATTTCTATACGCATAATAGTCCGTGGGATTTTTCTTGTAATAATCTTGATGATAGTCCTCTGCTGGGTAAAAATTACTGTATTTTAGGATAGGAGTAGCTATAGGTTTATCGAATTTACCGGACTTGTCCAGTCGCTTTTTAGACTCTTCGGCTACTTTTTTCTGCTCGTTGTCATGATACCATATAGCCGATTCGTATTGTGATCCTCTGTCGTAAAATGAGCCTCCCACATCTGTAGGATCATAGGTTTGCCAGAAGATATCTACCAGCTCTGAGTAGCTGATAACTTCGGGATCAAAGGTGATTTGAACCGCCTCACGATGTGAAGTTTTGCCACTGGATACCTCCCCGTAGGTTGGGTTTTTCTCCTTGCCACCTGCATAGCCGGATATCACCGCGATTACACCATCAAGCCCCTCGAAGGGAGCTTCCACGCACCAAAAGCAGCCTCCTGCGAAGGTTGCCAATTCTTTTGGTCCTTTGTAATCCGCAATCGCCTTAGATTCTGTAGATTGTTCTTCATTTTTTACTGAGGTATTTCCGCAGGCAAACACTAGTCCAAGCAAAGAAACTAGGATAGGGTAGAAGAGTTTATTTGGGTGAAGCATATTTTTGGTTTCGTTTTTGTTTTAAGTTGTGATAAAGCTTTCTATAATTTGAGTTCTGATCTCAAGCTGATTGGGTAATAGAATTATACCGGAAATTACGAAAGTACTTAATCTTCGGTTTACATTGCTAAAACTGCCCGATGCTTTGGAAGGATCCCCAATCTGCTGACTCGTATGAAAAACCTCCTAATCATTCTTTTTGTTTTCGGACTTACTATACAAGCATTTGCCCAGCATAAAGGTTCGGGCTTTGGGTTGAAGGCAGGTGCGAATTACAACACTTCGGGCAAATACTTTCAAGACGCAGGTGCGATCTGGGAGGAGCCAGGGGGATCAGTGGGGTATCAATTTGGGGCTTTCTACAAATTCGCCTCTTATGATATTTTTTTGAGGCCAGAGCTGCTTTATACGCATAATAAGTTCGAAACAGGAATGGGGGAAGTAAGCTATGATAGGCTAGATGCTCCTGTGATGGTGGGGCTGCATATGTTTAAAATTTTTAGCCTAGTAGGAGGGCCTTCATTTCATTACGCTTTGAAGGAGCGTTTTCCGGAGGCTTTGGGAGTAGATTCCGGGAGTAAGGTTGACTTTGGTTATCAGTTTGGTCTTGGGATTAATATAGGTCCTGCAGGCTTGGATTTACGCTATGAGCGGGTTCTGAATGACCAGAAGATTACACTTGATGAGGTTTTAAAGCGAAAAGACAGCTTCAAATCCGAACAAGTGATTTTGGCGCTGTCTTTCCAGTTTTGAAGCAGGTGTGATAATTGATTATCTCAGGAATGGAGTGAAGGATTTTTTCCAGATTTCATATCCTTTTTCATTCATATGCAGTTCATCTTCGATGAAAATATCCTCCATAGGCTTGCCGGATGCATCTAGCATGACATCCCAGATATTGACAAAATTTACCTGATCATGAGTGGTGGCATATTGGCGCATCAGGTCATTCAGAGCGAGGTAAGAAGTTTTCTTATCCCATCGTGACGGACTAGGCTTCGCAGCGATCAAATTGACTATAGTTTCAGGATTTTTGTCTTGGATTTGTGTGACCAGCTCATCCAGGTTTTTCATGATCGCTGAGACTTCTTGGCCTGCATTTATATCATTGTCCCCTTCGTAAATGAATACCTTTGAAGGCTCGAAACGCAGGACGGTTTGCTCCAAATGCATGAGCAATTGATCTGCCTGAGAACCTCCAAAGGCGGAATTGATTATAGGAATGTCGGGGAACTGCTCTTGGAGGGTTTTCCACATCCTTATACTTGAGCTACCGGTGAAAACCACGCCGCCTGGTTCCCAGCCGGCAGCATCGATTTCTTTGGCTCTGTTATTTACCTCTTCTTGAAACGGGACTTCCTGGGCAAAGGAGTACTGGATCAAGCACATCGTCAGGATTACTAGGGTGGACTTTAGTATTGTTTTCATAGTTACAAGATAGGGAAAGGGATCAAAAGTTCTACTTTCTTGGCTGCTAAGCTAGGCGGATCTTAGAAGGAAAAATTGGCTGGCTGCACAAAAGCGATCAGGAAGTGCACAGTATCGAACATTTCGTACATTCTCCGATTTTTGTCCGTTCAGTCTATTGCGCTTTCTTCGTCACTTTTTATCTGCCCGCATCTGCAGAATGGAGGGTTTTGCGCTGATTTCATCACATTTTCTACCAAAAAGACATGTTTATGCCGAATGTGGTGAAGTTTTAGCGTTATTCTTTTAGATCAACCTAACCCCCTTGGCATGAATAATCTTACGCGTTTTTTTTGGTTTTGTAGTGGAGCTAATTTATCAATTTTAAAACGCTCGCCTACAGAGTCAAATAAATACATTGGTATAGGAGCTACTGTGTTTTTCACCGGGGTACTGGCTGCACTTGCGGCTGGTTACGCTTTGTTTACGGTTTTCCAGACCCTTTTGCCAGCAGTTTGCTTTGGCATACTCTGGGGACTAATGATTTTCAATCTGGATAGATTTATTGTGTCGAGTATGAGGAAAAAGGAGAGTTCCTGGTCGGAGTGGAAATTAGCTATTCCTAGGCTTGTGCTGGCAGTTTTATTGGCTTTGGTGATTTCAAAACCCCTAGAGCTCAAAATGTTTGAAAGGGAAATCAACCGGAAAATCGATGAGAAAAGAATTGAGTTTATCACCGCATCCAAGGAAAATTTGGCCAAAGGATTCCCGGAAATTGATGAACTGGAGTCAAAAATAACTGACCTGCAAGCAGAGATTACCTCTTTCGAAGCTTACAGAAACCAACTTCAAGATGAATATGATGCTGAGCGATTTGGTGAGAAAACAGCCAGCACCAGCGGGATAGTAGGATTAGGTACCAATGCCAAGAAAAAGGAAGAACAGCTGGATGCGGCCCAGGTAGAATTGGTAAAACTAAGGGAAAGAAACCAAGTGAGAATTGATACTCTGGAGGCACAGATCAGACAGTTTATAGCATTGAGACAGGCAGAATTTGAAAAGCAACAGCCAGGTATAGAAGGTTTTGATGGCTTGGCGGCAAGGATGGATGCTTTAAGTGTGCTCACTTCAGAAAGTGCCGCAATGGCCTTGGCCAATACCTTTATCATGTTACTTTTTATAGCAATTGAAACAGCCCCGATTTTTGTAAAACTGATTTCTCCCCGTGGTCCTTATGATGAATACTTGGAACTTCACGAGGACAAGGTGAAGCTCTTCAAAGGTGAAAAATGGACCTTTTCCAAAGGAGAGTCAGAGGCAAGGGTGGACTATTTTCAGGGGACACACTTTTACGCTACTGAGTTGGAAAAAGAAAAAACCAACCGTAAAAATAAAACCCAAACTGAAGCTGAACTTGCAGAGTTAGAAGGGAAGTGGAATAATGATGTCTAAAACTCAATTCTCCTAAATTGTTTGAACTTTTTTGACCACCACATCTAGTTGGTCCATGGTTTTGACTACTGACTTCCATTCGGCAAACCCGACTATTTTGATTATAAAAGATAGAAATTTTCCCGGATTGATGAGTTTGGAAGCGAGTTTAGCTATGTTGGAATCCCTTTCCCGAATCGATGCTGCTCGGTCTTCGCATTCATAATATTCGCCTGCATATTTCCAGGCTCCATCTCTAGCCAATTGAATGGAGAAGTTAAGTAACATTTCATCTCGACCTTTGGCGAGAGGGATGAGCAGACCGAAGATCGGCGAAACCTTCGCGATATTTTCCTTCACTCCATCGACCAGCTCTGCCAAAATCGCATTGATCAAATTAAAGTCCCGTTCTATTCCTTCTAGCGGCTCCTTACCCATGGTGTCTGCAGCAGAGATGCCGAGGTCTAGATTGATATGGGCATTGATACCCAAGAAAAGGTGCTGCAGGACCAGGTGTTTTTTGGCTTTGCTGGCTTCAAATGCCAAAAACCAGCTTTCTGTTGGTTTATTGCCCACTTTATAATCTTCGTAGGCGTCTATAAATCTACCTGCGAAAAGTACATCCAGTCTTTCCATTCGTGGATTGTCTTCAAATTCCCCGGCGACAATCCCATCCTGTATTCTTCGGGTTACCTGTCTGTATAGGATAGCAAAATAGCCGATTCTGGAATCACCGGACTTGCATTCCTGCACGATTTCATCCATTTTTTCCAGTACTTCATCGATAGTTTTCATGTGTTTATAATTTTTTTTTAAGGTCACATGGAATCTTCGCATGAATTATAATCATCCCTCTGTGTGTCGCTTCCGACATGCTCGATTTCATAGGTTGAATTTTTACTTTTTAAAGCCTTATTTGATGAAGAAACTTTCTAAAATATCTCCCACGTAAAAGGCTACCACCGCAGCCAAAACTCCCAGAGCCAGTGTTTCTGCCACGCTCTTGACCACCGAAGTTTGATTGACAATGGACTTGAGGACACCCACTACCACAAATGCCAAACCGGTAAGCACACTAGTCCAAAGAAAAACATTGATATCCATAGGGTAGAAGAAAGTCCAGAGATAAACCAGTAAGGGAATAAAACCTACGATGATAAATGATATGAAAGTGGCCAGTCCGGTTTTGAAGGGGCTTTTTTCATCTTCTAGCAAATTGAGTTCATCCTTCATCATTTCGGCTACCCAAAGTTCCTTGTTGGAGGTGATCTTATCCACAACTTTTTCCAGTAGCTCTCCTTCAAATCCCTTAGCTCTATAGATTTCAGCGATTTCTTCCCGCTCGGTATCAGGTAGGTTTTCTATTTCCCAGCGCTCTATTTGCTCGTGTTTCTTGTAGTTTTCATTGTCACTTTTCGACGAAAGATAGGCGCCTACGGACATAGAAAATCCGTCTGCAAGAAGATTGGCGAATCCTAAGATAATAATGATTCCAGGGTCTAAATCCGCCCCAAAACCACCTGCTACCACCGCAAAGGTGGTCACAGCTCCATCTATGCCCCCATATACAAATTCAGGCAGGTACTCCTGGAGTTTTTTGAAATATTTACTCTCTTGGTGTAGGTAGCTTTCGTTCATCTAGCGCAGGTTTTCAAGAAAGAATCGTTTTACGTTTTCCCCCATCACTGCCTTGATTTCTGCTTCTGTAAAGCCTGCCTTCATCAATCCATCTACCAGTAAAGGTAGTCCAGTGACATCAAAGGGCACAGCCACCGAGCCATCATAGTCAGAGCCTAACGCCACATATTCTATTCCTACCAGGTCTCGCACATGCTTGATGGAGGCGATGATGTTTGGTAGCTCAGGAGTGCCTACGGCTCCATCAAAAAAAGCAATGCCTATAATTCCTCCTTGAGCAGCTATTTTTCGAATTTGGGTATCGCTGAGATTTCTCTGCGAATCCAAAATCCCCTGCACTCCGGTGTGGGAAACGATCACCGGGGCAGTGCTCATATTCAGGACATCGTCTACTATCGCCGGTGAGCAGTGTGCAAGATCTACGAATATTCCATTTTCGTTCATTTTCCGCACCACTTCTTTACCAAAATCTGTCAAACCTGCTAGGGTTTCGCCATGAGCAGATCCTCCAAGTTCATTGTCAAAAAAGTGGGTCAGGCCGATCATACGTACCCCAGCTTCTATGACTTTGTCCAGGTTTGCTAGAGACCCCTCTAAGGCATGAGCCCCTTCTATGCCTAGCATAGCGCCTATTACTTTTGGGTTTGATTTTCTAGCCTCCAGTAGCTGCTGTAAATCTGCTTTATCTCTGACGAAAATAGTTTGTCCGTCTTCTTCTGCAAATTCCTTGAGTTGTCGGGATTGGGAAAGTGTCCTGTTGATTAGGCTAAACCAATTGGCAGGGGATTCACCTTTAGCGATGGTCAGAGGGGTGATATTGTCGAATGCCTCCGAGCTATTACTTTGCATGTTTTGACCAGCTGGTGATTTCGAAACTATGGTGAACATCTCCAATGCTACGTTGGCTTCGCGCATTCTCGGGAAGTCCACCTGACCTCGGGTGCCTCGCTCTGTCAAATCTCTGCCCCAGAGCAAAGCATCACAGTGGAGGTCTGCTATAAAATCCAGTCTATTATATAAGGCCTGAGCTTCTGTGGAAACCTGGTAGGGAGGAGCAGTCTTGACCGGGTTTCTTTGTTGCTCTATGTAAGGAGGGATAGTGAGTGTGGCGACAAAGTAAATAAGTGCGAGGACCCCGATGATAATTAATATTTTCTTCATGAGAAATTCTTGTACAAGGGAAGTTAAGTAAAAAAGGCCTATTTGAGAAAATAGGCTAGATCTTGAAATAAATGTAGGAATTATCCCGGCCTGAGTTATTTCAAATTAATTTTTATTGAAAAAATTATTGTTTGTTTTTGGGCTGTTTGAAACATTTTACCTATGTTTATCAAAACATAATAATCTAAAAAACAAATCAACAGCAAGGATTACAAAAGTTTATTTGGTTTTAGAAGATTGACAATAGACCCACTCCTGGGGGCTTTTTCCAAAAAAGCCCCCTTTTTTTGTGCTCGTTTTTTTTCGTTTTTTGAGTAGATGGAAATATCCGGTTTAAAAAAGTTGTCATTTGGATCATTTTTTTGTTAAAAATGAAAAAAGTGGTTTTCAAGATTAAATGTTTGCCTGAAAAACACTTCCAAATAATTATATGGGCAAAATGAGAAAGCCATCACGAAAATTTCGGAAAGACCGTTTTTGCGAAGGTTTGAAATTTGATCTAAGTCAAATTTATCTTTTCAATAGCTGTATTTTAAATTTTGGTTAACTATAGGAGCTGGCTTCTAGGAAAATGTAGCGGTGTTAACCTGGGAATTGTGGAGGTTGATCTAGTCGAATTGCAAAATTTCCAGAATGGCTTTTTTTCGATTTGAATAGCTGAAGTTTTGCTGGATTTGATTTTGAGAATGCTTTTGGATTTCAGTCAGCTCCTGATGCCTCAGGTTTTTTATAATTTGGGTGAGCACGTGGAAGTTCTTCTGCACTAGGATGAGTGACTCGTTTCCGATGATTTCCGGTATTGCTCCCACGGCCGATCCAATGGGTATGCATCCACAAGCCATAGCTTCACCCAGTGCATTGGGAAAACCCTCTGAGGTGGAAAGCTGTAGGTAGAACTGATGCGAATTATATAATTTCAGTAAATCCGCCGGCGGCAATTTCCCCAATACACGAATGTTAGAGTAGGGTGAAAAATATTCCGGGTCGCCTACTAAGGTAAATGAATATTCCGGGTGAAGAGAGGCCAGCTGTTCTATAAGATCATACCCCTTAATGATTGCTCTGGATTGATTGGATGTACCGGTGGCTACAGAAATAAAGGAGTTGGGTAGCCGGTCTTGATCTGTATTTTTCCAGAACTCTGTATCAAAACCGTTATGTACGACTTGGATTGGAGTTTTGAGATCTGGTATTAGATTTAGAAGCCCCTGCTTGGGAGAAATAGAAGGGTCGTACTGGTAGTTTTGTTTGACCAAGGATTCAGCTACAGGCAAAATCAAGGAGCAGTTTTTGAAACTGTATACAGTCGCTTTTCGCAGCCATTTTTTGCGGAAGTTTCCATAGCCGATTTCAGGCATGTTGATACAATCAGTGCCACCTGCCTGGATAGTGCATTTTTTTCCAAACACTTTTCCAAACCAAACCGGCAAAACTGAATGATAGCCACCGAAGAAGCATAGGTATTGGGTTGTTCTTGGGAGGAACCAAAGCAATTGAAAAAACTGTAAAACGAAGTAGAAGGGAAGTGCAACTGGGCTTTGGGTAAACTCCAGTGCCTTTATTTTCACTTCAGGACTGATCATCTCCAGATCTCGATCTGTAAAAGCGGTTCGTACAGGGTATGTGTAGATGATCATTTCAGGATTTGATTAACGATTAAAAATAGGGCATAAAAAAAGAAAGGAGCAAAGAAAACAGCATACTTGTTCTTTGCTCCTTATTTAAAAGTAAATCTTGGTTATATTACCAGGTTCACAATTTTGCCTGGAACGATAATGATTTTCTTAGGTGCTTTACCTTCCAGCCATTTCTGAACGGTTTCATCGGCCAAGGCAGCTTCCTGGATCTCATCTTTGGAAAGTGAAAGGTCTAGATTAAGCTTTGCCCGCATCTTACCATTGATCATCACCGGATATTCGAAAGCACTTTCCTTCAAATAGCTTTCGTCAAAAGCCGGGAAGGTAGCTTCCGTGATGGAGGTTTCATGACCTAATAAGCTCCAAAGTTCTTCAGCAATATGCGGGGAATAAGGTGATACCAATAGTGCCAGTGGTTCTAGGATCTTACGTTTGTTGCTTTTCAGAGCTGTGAGTTCGTTTACACAAATCATAAAGCTGGACACAGAGGTGTTGAACGAGAAGTTGGCCATGTCTTCCTCCATCTTCTTGATGGCTTTGTGTAGGGCTTTGTATTCTTCCTTGCTTGGCTCAGCGTCTGAAACCTGGAACTCACCGGAGTTGGTGTGGTATAGATTCCAAAGCTTGCGGAGGAACTTGAAAACCCCATCAATGCCGTTGGTATTCCAAGGCTTGAATTGCTCCAAAGGCCCCAAGAACATCTCGTACAATCTCAGGGTATCTGCGCCATATCGCTCGATGATGTCATCAGGATTCACGACGTTGTACTTGGATTTGGACATTTTTTCCACTTCAGCTCCGCAGATGTACTTGCCGTCTTCCAGGATGAATTCAGCATCTGCCAAATCAGGTCTCCAGGCTTTGAATTTATCCAAGTTTAATTGATCGTTGTAAACGATATTCACGTCCACATGCATTTCAAAAGTGTCGTACTGATCTTTCAATCCTTTGCTCACAAATTGATTGGTTCCTTTAACACGATACACAAAGTTTGATCTACCCTGGATCATGCCTTGGTTGATCATCTTTTGGAATGGCTCGTCTATGCTCACTACTCCAAGATCATATAGGAATTTGGTCCAAAATCTGGAATACAATAAGTGTCCGGTTGCATGCTCAGATCCTCCGATGTATAAATCTACAGCACCCCAGTAATCTGTTTTTGCTTTGTCAGCAAAGGTAGTTTCATTCTTCGGATCGGTGTATCTGAAGAAATACCAGCTGGATCCTGCCCAACCTGGCATGGTGCTTCTTTCCAAAGGAAATTGACCTTCAGCAGTTTTGTAGTTCCAATCTTTTGCTCTGGCAAGTGGAGGCTCTCCGTCCTCAGTTGGCAGGTATTTATCTACCTCCGGCAAAACCAAAGGCAGGTCTTTTTCTGCTATTAAGTATGGAAGCCCATCTTTGAAATAAACAGGTAGTGGCTCGCCCCAATAGCGCTGACGGGTGAAAATCGCGTCCCGCATTCTGTATTGGATTTTGCCTTTTCCTATTCCTTTTTCTTCCAAGAACTCAATGGCTTTGTTCATGGCATCTTTCATGTAAAGATTCGAAATGAAGCCAGAATTGATAATCAAACCGCCTTTTCCAGGGAAAGATCCTTCTTCCATGGAGCCATCGATCACTTGTCTGATTTCCAGATCGAAGTGCTTCGCAAAGTTGTAATCCCGCTCGTCATGCGCTGGCACGGCCATTACAGCGCCAGTTCCATAGCCCGCCAAAACGTAATCAGCTACCCAGATCTGGATTTCTTCTCCGTTGAAAGGATTGATCGCATAGGATCCTGTGAATGCGCCAGAGATGGTTTTGACATCACTCATGCGCTCACGTTCGGAGCGGTTTTTTGCTACTTCTATGTAGGCCTCAGCTTTTTCCCGTTGATCTTCTGTGATCAGTGCGGCCGCCAGATCAGATTCTGGAGCCAAAGCCAAATAGGTGACACCATAAATAGTATCCACACGTGTGGTGAAGACTTTGATAGTTTCTTCAGAATCTTTCACCTGGAAAATCACTTCCGCACCGATGGATTTACCAATCCAGTTTCGCTGCATTTCCTTGATCGGCTCAGACCAATCTAATTTATCCAGCCCTTTTAACAAGCGGTCAGCATAGGCCGTGATTCGCATGGACCACTGCATCATTTTCTTGCGCTCGACAGGATGTCCGCCTCGCTCAGAGAATCCGTCTTTCACTTCGTCGTTGGAAAGTACCGTCCCCAAAGCAGCACACCAGTTTACGGTGGTTTCAGCCAGGAAAGTGAGTCTGTATTTCAGGAGCATTTCCTGCTTTTCCTTTTCGGAGAAAGCATTCCATTTTTCTGCAGTAAACTTTGGAGTCTCGTCGTCACAAACTGCTTTCACATTCGAATTTCCTTCTTTTTCAAACCTAGAAATCAATGAGTCAATGGACAATGCTTTGTCAGCATCCTGATCGTAATAGCTGTTGAAAAGCTGCATGAAGATCCACTGCGTCCATTTATAATAGTCTGGATTGGAAGTTCTCACTTCTTTGCTCCAGTCGAATGCAAACCCAATATTCTTTAGTTGCTCGGTGTAGCGTTTGATATTTTGCTCAGTAGTAATAGCAGGATGTTGACCAGTTTGGATAGCATACTGTTCAGCCGGTAGACCAAAACTGTCGTAACCCATTGGGTGAAGAACGTTGAAACCCTTTAGTTTTTTGAATCTGCTGACAATATCCGAGGCGATGTAGCCCAGTGGGTGTCCCACATGGAGACCAGCGCCGGATGGGTAAGGGAACATGTCGAGAGAATAGAATTTAGGTTTGTCAGGATTTACCTTGGCAAGGAAAGTTTGGTTGTTTTCCCAGTAAGCCTGCCATTTTTTCTCTATATCCTTAAAGTTGTACTCCGCCATGATTGTCTTTTTTCTTATTTTTTAGCTGAACGCCTGCAAAAATAGAAAAATTGACGGGCTTTCGAATCCAAATTGATAATTGATCCTCCGTAAGCAGCTAGGATTGTTCAGAAGGCTTAATTATTTCCTTAAATAGCATTCATTTTTTCAAACTTCGAATTACCAATCCAAAACCTTACCTTTGCGGCATCATTCACCCAGCGGTTCAATTGCCCGCTTTACCAAAAATTCAGATGAATATGAATACGAAGGAGTTAGTAGCGAAAGGATTGGAGCTTCCGTTGATGGAGGCTTTTTACACCATACAAGGAGAAGGAAGATTTACCGGGCATCCCGCTTATTTTATCCGGCTGGGAGGCTGTGATGTGGGATGTGTTTGGTGTGATGTCAAAGAATCCTGGGAGGCTGGCAAGTGGCCGGTTTTAGCCATAGAAAAGATTGTAGAAGATGCCTTGGCTTATCCGGGTAGGTTAGTTGTGATCACTGGTGGTGAGCCATTGATGTATGATTTGGGGCCTTTGACGTCACTTTTGAAATCCAAAGGATTTACTACTAATATTGAGACCTCAGGAGCTCACCCATTTTCGGGTGATTTTGACTGGGTTTGCTTTTCTCCCAAGAAATTCAAAAAACCGCATCCATCCATTTATCAGCAGGCAGACGAACTGAAAGTGGTGGTCTTTCACCAAAGTGATTTTGCTTTTGCAGAAGAGCATGCGGAGCTGGTAAATTCTAATTGTGAACTACGTCTCCAACCTGAGTGGAGTAAGGCCGAAAAGTTTACGCCTGTGATCATTGATTTTGCAAAAAATCACCCAAAATGGAAAATTTCGCTTCAAACTCATAAATTTATGGACATACCCTAAGTCCATGCGCCCTGTTTTACTGTTCTTTTTGTTTTTTATCAACCTTTCGGCAGCCTTTTGCCAGAGCTATTCCATTATAGATGGGAAAGCAATCAGGATGTATCAAGAAGCCGAAGATCTTACACTATCTAGACAGTACGACGCAGCAATAGATAAATATAAGGATGCCATCAAGCGGGAGGCCTCTTTTGTGGAGGCTTATGTGAAGCTGGCGCAGCTGCAGATTACGATGGGTATGCTGGACGATGCCGAAGCTACTGCGGTGGCTGGAAAATCCAGACTTGGAAACCCAAAAGCCACCACTAAGCATAAGGCCGATATCGGGTGGGTTTTCACCAATTTGTACTTAAAACAAGGAGAATTTCTGAAAGCCTATGAGGAGTTTCAGCAGACCGATCCACTTTTTGATGCGGACTTTAAAAACACGGGATATTATGTGGAAATGAAAGAACAGATGGATTTTCTGTCCGATCATCTAGCCGGGGCACAGCAGATAGAAAAGGAAATGCTAGCCTCGCCGCTTAATGAGTTCCAGCTCCAGTATTTTCCGGTTTTGACGGCAAATGGTGAGCAGATTTTGTTCACCAAAAGAGATGGTGTAGGTAATAATGACAAAGAGGATATTTTTATGTCATTCATGTCACCGGACGGTGGCTGGACAAAACCAGAAGGTATAGCGGATGCCATTAATTCACCATACAATGAAGGAACCTGCTCCATTACAGCAGATGGGAATATTCTGATTTACACCTCCTGCGATGCTCCGGATACCGAGGGCAGTTGTGATCTATACATTGCTTACAAGCAAAATGGAAGATGGCAGAGACCCAAAAACATGGGCAAAAATGTGAACTCCAGGTCATGGGATTCCCAGCCTTCACTCTCGGCAGATGGAAGAATTTTGTTTTTTTCTTCCAATCGAAAGGGAGGGTATGGAGGCAATGATATTTGGTATACTGTAATGCAGAATGACGGTTCTTGGTCTGTGGCAGCAAACCTAGGTGATACGGTGAATACTCCGAAAGATGAGATTTCTCCTTTTATGTTTTTCAACAATGAAATTTTGTTTTTCTCATCTAACGGGCACCCTGGCTTCGGAGGAATGGATATACAGCTTTCACGCGTGAAGGAAGGGGAGTTTACCGCTCCAGAAAACTTAGGCATGGCGATCAACGACCAGTTAGATCAGGTCGCACTTTTCATCACAGCTCAGAAGGATTACGCCTATTTCACTGAACTGAGTACAGGTGAGAAGGAGCATGACCGCTCCTTACTCTACCGTTTCAAGTTTCCCGAGGAAATATACCTGGGCGAGAACCTGACAGTCACAGAGGGGCAGGTTTTTAACTCCAAAACCGGAGAACCTATTGAGGCTAATTTATCGCTTGTATCATTGACAAATGACAGCACGCTTTACCAGTTTAAGTCTGACGGTAAAACTGGCGATTTCATGATGTTATATCCAGATAAGGCTATTTCGGGTCTATATGTGGAGAAAAAAGGCTATTTGCCAAAGATCTACAATGTAGAGCGGGATAAAATTCAAAATGTAAAAGACCTCAAAGTAGAATTGGTGCCGGTGGCCTCAGGAGAGGAGTTTGTCTTTGAAAATGTCTTCTTTGAGTTTGATGATTATAGCTTAAAAAATGAGTCGGTTTCTTCGCTAAAGCGATTGGTGAAATTTCTAGGAGAAAATCCGAATGTGAACATTTTGATCACCGGACACACGGATAATGTGGGCTCCGCCGCATACAATTTGAACCTGAGTCTACAGCGTGCTAAAAGTGTACAAGAATTTCTGATGGAGAGCGGAATTCACCAGGGACGTGCGATGGTGGAGGGAAAGGGGGATAAATTGCCTATGGTTCCCAATAACACACCGGAAAATCAAGCCTTAAATCGTAGGATAACCATTAAGGTACTTTAAGCTATGGGAATATGGCATTGTGCTTCGATTAATCCTTACTTTTTGGCTAACTTTGCCCCGAATTTCAGAATGATATGATTTACGTTTGCCGAAAAGAACATTTTAATGCTGCCCACAAACTTTGGAACCCGAACTGGTCGGATGAGAGAAATGTGGAGGTTTTCGGGCCTTGTGCCAATGTCAACTGGCATGGGCATAACTTTGAGCTGATCGTGATGGTAAAGGGATTGCCAGATCCGGAAACCGGCTTCGTGGTGGACCTGAAAAAACTCAGTACCATTATCCGAACTCTAGTCATTGATAAGGTGGACCATAAGAACCTAAATGTGGACGTAGATTTTATGCAGGGCAAATTAGCCAGCTGTGAAAATCTGGTAATGGAGTTTTGGAAAATATTAGAGCCAGCAGTAAAGGAGATAACCTCTCAGGGTGGGCTCCATAAGCTTACGCTCTATGAGACACCGAGGAATTTTGTGGAGTACTTTGGTGAGTAATTTTTACATCTGAAATCTGAAATTTGAAATCTCAAACCAAGTTATACATCATCTCTGGAGAGCGCTCAGGCGATCTACATGCTTCAAATTTGGTCCTTGCTTTGAAAGCCCAGAATCCAAATTTGGCGGTTCGGGGAATGGGGGGGAGCTATTCGGAAAAGGCAGGAGTGGAACTGGCAGTAGATTACTCAGATGTCGCTTTGATGGGCTTCTTAGAAGTTGTGTTGGGATTTCGAAAAGTTCTCAACTATCTGAAATTAGTCAAAAAGGATATTCTCGCATATAATCCAGATGCGATCATTTTGGTGGATTATGGCGGTTTTAATATGAAAATTGCCGCCTTTGCCAAGGAAAATAAGATTCCAGTACATTATTATATTCCCCCTAAAGTATGGGCATGGAACCAGAAAAGGGCCTTAAAGCTTAAAGCATTTACCGATCATATTTATTCCATTCTTCCTTTTGAAACTTCCTTTTTTGAGAAGTATGATCTGAAAGTGAACTATGTGGGGAATCCATTGCTGGATGAGATTAATAAGTTTGAAGCCCATCAGTTTTTCTTTCAGAAAAATGAGCTGAGTTACCAACCTATCATAGCATTGCTGCCAGGCAGCCGAAAACAAGAGATCAATGCAATGCTGGACCGAATGATAGCGTTGGTGAAGGAATTTCCGAATGCGCAATTCGTCATTGCGGGAGTAGGTGACCTGGGGCAGGAGATCTACCAAAGAGGCCTGGAGGCCGGTATTCGGGTGATTTATGATCAGACTTACGATTTATTATCCCATGCGGTGGCAGCGGTGGTGACTTCTGGTACAGCTACTTTGGAGACGGCCTTGTTCCGTGTTCCTCAAGTGGTGGTATATAGAACTAGCGCTATTTCTTATGCGATCGCTAAAAATTTAATCATGGTTCCGTTTATATCTCTGCCCAATTTGATCGCTGAGTATGAAGTAGTGAAGGAGTTGATTCAAAGTGATTTTTCCATAGCCAAAGTGAAAGCCGAACTCCAGCAAATTCTTAGCAACCAGATCTATAAGGGTCACATGCTACAAGGATATGATCTGATCAAGGCGAGAATAGGGAGCCAAAGTGCTTCTGAGACCACTGCCAAGCTGATTTTAGAAAGCCTAGACTAAAAAAATAAACCCTGCCTCGTATGAAGCAGGGTTTGGGTTTATGCGACTTGGAGTCTTTTAAACTTTGACTTGTCGAATTTCTCTCTGGCATATTTCTCGTCTATGACCAGTTCCTTGATAGAATCATCAGAAGGAATATCATACATCGCATCTGTGATGATCGCTTCGCAAATAGACCGCAGCCCTCGTGCGCCAAGATTGAATTCCACCGCCTTTTCCACGATAAAATCCAGTCCGCTTTCCTCGAATACGACTTTTACGCCTTCATAGTCCATCAGTTTGGCGTATTGCTTAACCAAGGCATTCTTAGGTTCAGTAAGGATTCGCTTCAACGCATCTGCATGCAATGGATCCAAGTGTGTCAGTACAGGTAGCCTTCCGATTAACTCAGGAATTAACCCAAATGCTTTTAGATCCTGCGCGGTAACATATTGTAGTAAGTTTTCGCGGTCTGCCACATTTTCATTAGCAGACTTGCTAAATCCCATTGGCTGGGTATTCAGTCTTTTACCTATATGTCTGGCAATCCCGTCAAAAGCTCCACCGCAGATGAAGAGGATGTTTTCCGTATTCACTGCGATCATTTTCTGGTCTGGGTGCTTTCTGCCACCTTGAGGTGGTACATTGACCACGGTGCCTTCCAGTAATTTCAGCATAGCCTGCTGTACACCTTCACCACTTACATCACGGGTAATGGATGGATTGTCAGATTTTCTGGCAATTTTATCCAGCTCATCTATGTATACTATTCCCCGCTCAGCTGCTTCCACATTATAATCTGCCGCTTGTAGCAGGCGTGTGAGAATGCTTTCTACATCTTCGCCCACATAGCCGGCCTCAGTGAGTACTGTGGCATCTGCGATGCAAAATGGGACTTCAAGTGTCTTTGCTAGTGTTTTTGCAAGGTATGTTTTACCGGTACCTGTATCACCCACCATGATGATGTTTGATTTTTCAATCTTCACTTCATCTTTCTCTTCCTTTTGGAACAGGCGTTTGTAGTGGTTATATACAGCCACAGTCAGAACTTTCTTGGCATCCTCTTGGCCGATGACATATTGGTCAAGATACTGAGTCAGTTCTTTTGGTTTTTTAAGCTTGATTTTAGGTTTTGCTCCAGGCTTCTTGGTTTTTTCTTCTTCACCAAGAATCATGTGGGCTTGTTCTATGCAGAAATTACAGATGTGGGCAGATATTCCTGACACCATCAGATCTACATCTTTCTTATTTCTACCACAAAAGGAGCAGGTAACTTGAGCCATTACTTAGGTTTTTTTACTAGTACTTCGTCGATTAGACCATATTCTTTCGCCTCTGGAGCTTTTAGCCAATAGTCTCTTTCAGAATCTTTTTCTATTTGATCGTAGGTTTTGCCGGTGTGATCTGCCAGGATTTGATACAATTCCTCTCTCATAGAAAGGATGAGTTTTAAGGAGATCTCCATATCGGTAGATTTACCTTGCATTCCTCCAGATGGCTGGTGGATCATCACTCGGGCATGCTTCAGGGCAGATCTTTTGTCTTTGGCGCCTCCTGCGAGTAGTACTGCTCCCATAGAGGCAGCGATACCTGTGCAGATGGTGGCCACATCCGGATTAATGTACTGCATGGTGTCATAGATACCTAATCCCGCTGTCACAGATCCTCCCGGACTATTGATATAGAGTAGCACATCTTTTTTCGAATCTACAGATTCTAAGAAAAGCAGCTGGGCTACGATGATATTTGCAATATGATCATCCACTCCTGTGCCCAGGAAAATTATCCTGTCCATGATCAATCTGGAGAATACGTCTATTTCCCGGAAATTCTGAGGTCGCTCTTCAATCACTGAGCGAGTCATATTCTCAATATGCTGGGTGTACTGGTCAAATGCCGTACCGCTTACGCCCTGATTGTGAATGGCGTATTTTCTGAATTCTTCTTTGTTGATCATCTTTGTAGTTTGTTGTGGTAAACAAAAATAAAAAAAGCCCTTTAATAAGGACTTTTTTATGATGATTTAAGCGAATTACTTTTCTAAAAGTTCCTTGAATTCATCAATGCTGATTTCTTTCTCCTTCACGCTGATTTTGTCCAGGGCAAAAGCAAGAACTTTTTCATTTTGTATTGAGGTCAACATGTTCATATAGTTCTGACCTTCTTCGCCTTTCAAGTAATTATCGACAAACATGTCCATGCTGTCCTCCATTTGAGCGCCTAGTCCGGATGCAGCAAACTGCTCACGTACCATTTGCTTTGTCTTTTCTATGACTTCCTCATGCTCTGCCTTGATGTCGTTCTCTGTAGCTACCTTGTTGGAGATCAGAGACCAGGTCAACTGCTTCGCATACATGGGGAATTCTTTTTCCACATCTTCGGCAGATACTTTGCCTTCGTTTGCAAGGATCAACCACTCCTTCAAAAACTCTTCCGGTAGGTCTACCTTTGCAGTCTCAGTCAATACTTTTTTCAGCTCCTCTTCGGTGAATACTTTAGATTCCTTATCGTAGTTGGACTGAAGTGTTTCCTGTACTTTGGTTGTGAATTCTTCTTCAGACTTCACGGTATCTGGACCGAAAATTTTATCGAAAAATTCCTGGTTCAATTCTGCGGCTTCCGTTCTGTTGATGTTTTGGACTGTTAGCGTCATCGGTCCGGAGATCTCAGCAGCTTCTTCGTCGCTCAATCCAAATGCTTCCTGCCACTGGCCTTTCTTCACGTCTTTGGCGTCAAATTCCACTACATCGCCTTTGCTTACTTTAATAAATTTACCAGCAAGCTTTTTAGTGATAGGGGTAGGGTCCAGGGTTACAGTTTTTTCAAATTCACCTTCGGTAGCCTTGAGGTCTCCATAGATATGGTCTCCTTCTTCACTTACTTCTGGATTGGTGCTGTTTCCGTATTGAGACAAAAGATTGTCTATGGTTTCTTTAACTAGCTTGTCGTCAACTTTAATTTGGTACTTGGTAGCTTTGATCTTTGAGTCAAGATTAAGATCAATATTTTCTACAAAGCCTATTTTGTAATCAAACTCGAAATCTTTTTGGGTTTTCCAGTCAATGGTTTCAGACTGCTCTACAGGAAGAGGTTCGCCCAGGATTTTGAAAGTTTGCTCTTTGAGGTAATTATTAAGAGACTCGCTCAGAATACCGTTGATCTCTTCTACCAAAACGGATGTACCGTAGATGTTTTTCACCATGGAGATCGGGGCCTTGCCAGGTCGAAATCCTTTGATGTTTGATTTTTTGGCAAAGTCCTTAAGTTTTGCGTCAACCTTAGGTTGGTAATCTGCTTCGTTTAATTTAATTTTAATTGAAGCTTGATTTGCTGAGTGCTTGTCTAATGTGATTTCCAAAGCTCTAACTATTAAGAATGAAGATTAACTAAAAACCCCCAATCCCTTTCCTGCATGGTACAGTTGAGTGATTGAGGGTTCGGTATTAGTGCGGATAGAGGGACTCGAACCCCCATGCCTCGCGGCGCTAGATCCTAAGTCTAGTGCGTCTACCAATTTCGCCACATCCGCAATACGTACAAATCTGACTTGGATCATGCATCCTTGTCGTTTTGTGGATGCAAATGTAGGTACTAAAACAGAAAATACAATAGTGTGGAGAAAAAATATTTATCAAATTATTGAAGTTGTCATTTGCCTGCCATTTTTGTGTAAAATTCCTCTTATATGATAGAAGTTGATACCGAAGTAGAACGAAAAGAAATACTGAAGCGCTATAGAAGGCTACTTAGGAACGCCAAACCCGTATTGAAAGAAGGGGATGCTAAGTTTATAAAAAAGGCCTTTAACGTGTCTATGGAGGCGCATAAAGATATGCGCCGCAAATCTGGTGAGCCATACATTTATCATCCGCTGGAGGTAGCATTGGTTTGCGTCGAAGAGATCGGCCTTGGCACGACTTCCATTGTGGCTGCTCTGCTTCACGATGTGGTTGAAGACACGGACTGGGAGCTAGAGGATATTGAGCGGGAATTTGGTTATAAAGTAATGACCATTATAGATGGTCTTACCAAAATAGCAGGGGTATTTGAATATGGGAGCTCTCAGCAAGCTGAGAATTTCCGCAAGATGCTTTTGACTCTGTCAGATGATGTACGGGTGATTTTGATCAAGCTCGCAGACCGACTGAACAATATGAGGACCTTGGTAAGCATGCCAAGGCATAAGCAGCTGAAGATAGCCTCAGAGACCATGTACCTGTATGCGCCATTGGCCCACAGACTGGGATTGTATGCCATTAAGTCCGAGCTAGAGGATTTATATCTGAAATACACCGACACTGCTACTTATAAGGATATAGTTCAAAAAATCAATGAGTCAAAGTCATACCGGAATAAGTTTATCAGGAATTTCATTCTCCCCATAGAAGAAGAATTAAAGCACACCGGATTGGAATTTACCATTAAGGGGAGGCCTAAGTCTGTTTTTTCTATATATAATAAAATGAAGAAACAGGGGATTCCTTTTGAGGAAGTTTATGATCTTTTTGCTATTCGGATTATTCTCAATAGTGAACTGGAAAACGAGAAAGCAGATTGCTGGCAGGTTTATTCCATAGTCACGGATTTTTATAGACCTAACCCGGATCGACTTCGCGACTGGATCAGCACCCCCAGATCCAATGGCTATGAATCACTTCATACTACGGTAATGAGTAATACCGGCCAGTGGGTCGAAGTGCAGATCCGGACCGAAAGAATGGATGAAATCGCTGAGCGTGGCTATGCTGCGCATTGGAAGTACAAAGAGAAAGACAGTTCCAAAGCTCCTTCCGGTCTGGATGATTGGATCATGCAGGTGAGAGGCTTGCTGGAATCGAATGACGGGAACGCCATAGAATTCATGGATGATTTTCGGGGTAACTTGTTCCATGACGAGGTGTTTGTGTTTACTCCAAAAGGTGACCTGAAAGTGTTGCCTTTCGAATCTACTGCCTTGGACTTTGCTTTCGAGATCCATACAGAAATAGGAGCGAGGTGTATAGGTGCCAAAGTAAATCAGCGACTGGTTCCTATTTCACACAAGCTGAAAAATGGAGATCAAGTAGAAATCCTCACGTCCAACAAGCAGAAGCCTACGGAAGACTGGCTTAACAATGTGGTTACGTCTCGAGCTAAAGCAAAAATCAAGGATGCGCTCAGGGAAGAAAAAAAATCTTCAATTCTCGACGGCAAGGAAATCGTGCAGCGCAAGCTGAAGCAGATGAAGATGGATTTCAATTCCGAATCTGTGGAGAAGTTGCGGGCATTTTTCGAATTGAAAACTGCCAATGAGTTTTATTATAGAGTAGGCAAAGGGATCATAGATCCTACTTCCATCAAATCCTTCAAGGACTTTAAGGCCACTCAGAAGCTTCAGAACAAATCCACCCAAGAAAAAGTAAGAGATGAATCATCATTTACTAAAGAGATCAAAAGCCTCAAAGGCCCAGATCACGATCAACTCCTGATAGGGGAAGATATGGACGTAGTGGATTATATCCTTGCCAAATGCTGCAATCCTATCCCTGGCGACGATGTGTTTGGATTTGTGACTGTGAACGAGGGGATTAAAATCCATAGAACTTCCTGTCCCAATGCACTGGAGCTGCTCTCTAATCATGGAAACCGAGTGATCAAAGCCCGGTGGACCAGTCAAAAGGAAATTGCATTTTTGGCAGGGTTGAGAATTCTAGGTACAGATAGAGTAGGCCTTATTAATGATGTGACACAGGTGATTTCCAGTGAATTGAAAGTGAATATGCGATCGATCACTGTGGATTCAGATGCAGGTATTTTTGAAGGGACGATTAAGCTTTATGTACACAGTACTGAGCATCTAGATAACCTGATCGATACACTCACTGAGGTAGAGGGAATCTTAAAGGTGACAAGGTTTGATTGATGAATTGAATCATTTCTAAACCACAAAAGTTATATTTGAAAAAATACCCAGATAATGCCACTGAACCCAATTCATTTCGAAGAGGTAAAAAAAATATTTACAGCTTACCTAGAGACACAAAAACTTCGGAAAACGCCAGAGCGATACGCAATCCTTGAAGAAATCTATTCCCGTACCGGCCATTTTGATGTAGAATCTCTCTATATCAGCATGAAAAACAAGAACTATCGAGTGAGTAGGGCGACGGTTTATAATACCTTAGATTTACTGGTAGAGTGCGATTTGGTCACCAAGCATCAGTTTGGCAAGAATCTCGCTCAATTCGAAAAGTCCTATGGATACAAGCAGCATGACCATTTGATCTGTACAGATTGTAACCAGGTGCTGGAATTCTGCGATCCACGTATCCAAAACATCCAAAATACCGTAGGTGAGATTCTAAACTTTCAGGTACTACATCATTCCCTGATTTTGTATGGGAACTGTACCAAAGAAAACTGCGAAAACCGTAAAGAAGAAGCTGAATCATGAAATTGACCTATAACTCCAGCAAAGATGAGCTGGCACATTACTTATATATAGAAGGAGACCTGATCGGAGATGAGATGGGGCCAAAGCTGGTGGAGGTAGTATCAGACGCGATAGAGGAGGGAGCAAAGAAATTTGTGGTAGACCTGAGCAAGGTAAGATACATCAGCTCCAGTGGTATAGGGCTTTTGATTACCATGCTTACCAAAATGCGCAATAAAGACGGAGAGGTATATTTGACTGCACCATCTGACCATGTAAAGAAACTGCTGATTATCACCAAACTGAATAATATTTTTACAGTTTTTGATTCGGTAGGCGAATTTAAAAAAAGCGTCTAGCTTGCTTCTATTTGGCAGTTCAGGATTGTTTTTTGGCTGTTATCAACCTAGCCCAAAAGAAATAATTACCATATTTCTCTTGGTTTTCTTTGGGCTTATCGCAAATTTCACGCTTCAAAAAGTCAAGTGTAACAGATAAGACCGCACATCAAATGAAGATGGATGTACTTCTAGGTCTCCAGTGGGGAGATGAAGGAAAAGGAAAAATAGTAGACGTTTTAGCGCCAGAATATGAAATTGTAGCCCGTTTTCAAGGTGGTCCAAATGCCGGACATACGCTTGAGTTTGACGGCATAAAGCATGTTTTGCACCAGATCCCCTCAGGGATTTTTCGCTCACAGATACTTAATATAATTGGAAATGGAGTCGTTCTCGATCCCATAGTCCTAAAGAGAGAGATCGACGGCTTAGGTAAGTTTTCCATCGATTATATGAAAAATCTGGTGATCTCCAAGAAAGCCACGATTATCATCCCTACCCATAAATTGCTTGATGCAGCCTTGGAGCAATCCAAAGGAGATAAAAAAATCGGATCTACCCTAAAAGGAATCGGGCCGACCTATCAGGATAAAATCGGCAGAACAGCACTGCGCGTAGGGGATATATTGAGCCCGGACTTCAAAGAGAAATATGAAGGCCTTGTGGCCAAGCATAAAACCACGCTTTCTTTCTATGATCATCCATTGGACGACTTGCCAGGAATGGAAGAGCAGTTTTTCCAAGCCATTGAGTTTTTCAAGACCCTAAATCTGATAGATAGCGAATATGTGGTAAATGAGGCATTAGGTGCTCAAAAACGTATTTTGGCTGAAGGAGCCCAGGGTTCCTTGCTAGATGTGGATTTTGGAAGTTACCCGTTCGTAACCAGCAGCAGTACCATGACGGCGGGAGCCTGTACAGGGTTGGGCGTGGCCCCATCCAAAATCGGTGATGTCTTTGGGATTTTCAAAGCCTACTGCACGCGCGTAGGTAGTGGTCCATTCCCTACGGAGCTTTTTGATCAGGATGGTGACGACATGCGTAAAGAAGGCAACGAGTTTGGAAGCACTACAGGCCGACCTAGAAGGTGTGGATGGCTGGATCTGCCGGCGCTTCGATATTCTATCATGATCAATGGAGTCACAGAATTATTCATGATGAAAGCTGACGTCCTGAATATTTTTAAAGAAATCAAAGTATGTACGCATTATGAATTGCCTACAGGGGAAAAAATCGACAAACTCAGTTTTGAAATTACCGAGCAGGAGGTGAAGCCAGTGTATAAAACTTTGAAGGGTTGGAACTGTTCTTTGGAAAACATCCACTCCTATGATGATTTCCCGTCTGAGCTAAAAGACTATGTGACCTACCTGGAAGAAGAACTTCAAGTTCCGATCAAATTAGTTTCCGTCGGACCGGATCGTACCCAGACTATCCAGCGGTAAATAGAGCATATTATATAGAAGCCTTTGATGATTCGTCAAAGGCTTTTTTATTTCTCCACCTTAAAGGTGTATTTTGGAGATCCAAAATTTAACCGGCTTGCTTAGAATCCTACGTTTAACGCTTTTCCTTTGCTTATTAACTGGTTCCTTCATTGCAAAAGGCCAAATAGGATTTCCTTACTGTGAATCTTTTGCCGATGGGGAGACACAAGCGGCCACGATTCTGGGTGGCTCAGCCAAAATGGTCGATGGAGCCTTGAGGCTGACTGAATCCGTGATGGAGCAAAGTGGCTATGTATATATAGATGTGCCATTTTCTTCAGCTTATGGGATCAAGGCTTCTTTTGAATATTTTATGTATGGAGGCAGTGGGGCTGATGGTTTAACCGTTTTTTTATTTGATGCCGAAACACAAAATTTTCAACCAGGTGGATTTGGTGGTTCGCTGGGATATGCGCAGCGAAACAATACACCAGGGCTCACCGGAGCCTATTTGGGGTTAGGTTTTGATGCTTTTGGTAATTTTGGGAATACCAATGAAAATCGAAATGGAGGGTTCCTAGCTGGAAGCACCTCACTTTTTCCAAATAGCATTGTCCTCAGGAGAGGAGGAAGCGGGCTTACCGGGTACGAATTTGTGAACGGGAAGATAACCAATGATCCGCCTCCAGGGACCGCTCAGATTGCATTGGATGTAGAATATCAGTTTCCGCTCAGCTCAGGAGGATTTGGAACTACTCGGGTAGAAGACCTGAATCAGCCCGGCTATAGAAAAGTTTTTCTTGAATTAGAGCCTCACCCCAATGGTGTGGGCTACTTGGTGAAACTAGAGATGGTGGTAACCACTGTTCAGAATGAACCCAGGACGATTACCATTTTCCAGTCCACTGCATTTACCTTGCAGGCTCCGAAGAATTTAAAAATTGGCTTTGCAGCATCCACTGGAGGTGAAACTAATATCCATGAAATAAAAAATCTTTTGCTTGAAGTTTCAAACGAGGAAGATCTACAAAATCCGCAAGGCGTGGACTTTTCAGATTTTGCCTCATGTGAAGGGCAGGAGAATCAATATTACATTACGGATGAGGAGGTCGTCTTACCAAATGAAAACTCTGAAATTCGATGTCTTCAGTTCTATGCCTCTTTGGAAGAGATCGAAGAGGAAAGTGAGGATATTTGCGCCCAAGGTAAATGCCGGGAAGATACCAGAGAACTGGTTTTGCCAGAAGGTACTTTTAGAGCGGGTGATGATGGAGGTGACTTTACCTTTTTTCCAAATGAAGGTTTTACCGATCAGGAAGTGACCGTGTATTATACCATTACAGACAATTACGGAAAGTCTTCCACAGGTAATAGTATGACCTTGAAAATTCAGGAATCGCCAGAGCCAGTTACGTTATTTGTCGAGGATGCAAGTAATCCTGAAACAGAAATTAGACTTTGTGGGGGCGAGTCAGTAAGTCTCCAGTCGGAGGGCAATGAAGCATACGACCGATACGAATGGTATAAAGATGGTGAGCTGATCGAAGGAGAGGCTTCACCTCAACTCATAGCTGGAGAGAAAGGAGTGTATCAAGTGTATGCTTACAATAGGAAAAATTGCCCTGCCAAGTCGAATGAGATTACTTTGGTTTTCCCAGAATTCCCCGGGTTTGAGGTGGAGGATAGGGTAGTGGGATGCACCCCAGGAGAACCAGTGGACGTCAGTGCTGTCATAGCTGGCTTTGACCTTATCTTGTATGATTACAGATTAGTAAATACTGCAGGTGAGCAATTTATCAATGAAGAGTTACGCAGTATAGCTGAAG